>JABWAN010000145.1 GCA_013361015.1 Candidatus Zhuqueibacterota bacterium
TGGGATCAGGGTGTTGCAGAAACCGCACAAAATTGCTGATCGCTTCAGCCTGTCCCGCCGTTGGCGTAAACTTTAATTCCCGTAAAATCAGATCAGCGTGATTCACGGGTCAAATATACACGGTGAACCTGCTGTTTGATTATTACATTTGCAATATGTCGGAATTAACACGGCTTCCGGGTCAACAGATTTCCTTTCGCGATAACGCTATGGACACAACAGCAACTGAAAAGTTCTGTTTGGTGGCTCAATGCGATCGCGAGCGGTTTTCATTGGCGGTTCTGGATAATCTCACCAACGATTTTCTTGCATTCGAATCGTGGAATTACAGGAAAGCCGTAACACAACTTCAACTGTCAGAGCAACTGGATCGTATGTTTACAGATCATCCATGGTTGCTGAACGGATTCAAACGCGTGGATGTGATTATTACGACGGAAAAATTCACATTGGTTCCTTCTTCACTGTTCGATAGTTCATCCGCGCGCGAAGTGCTTTCCTTCAATGTTCCGCTGCAGGATAATCAGATCGTACGCACGGATATTCTGCGCATGGCTGATGCGCGCATGATCTACGCAATTGATCCGAAGCTGGAAAAAGTGCTGAACCGGCTTGCACCTTCACCGAGAATCCGGCACCATCTGACGCCGCTGATTGAGAAGGCGCTTTCTCAGTCGAAAAATAAAAACAACAAAAGCATCGCTGTTCATATTCGTCAGGGTCAGTTTGATCTTATCGCAGTTGAAAACGGCAAGTTGCTTCTTGCAAATGTTTTTGAATATCATTCTCCTGAAGATTTCATCTATTACATTTTGTTTGCAGCAGAACAGCTTCGACTGAATCCTGAAGAATTCGAATTGAATATTTCAGGAGAAGTGGAACAGGATTCCGCACTTATAAAAATTGCCGGAAAATATGTTCGGAATGTGATACTGGCTAAACGTGAATCAGGACATCGCTTCGCAAAAGGTTTTGATCAATTCCCGGAACACTTCCACTTCAATCTTTTCGCACTTCATTTCTTCGCATGATCCGAATCGAGCACGCTATACACGGCCTCCACCACCCACTGCGGATTGAGAAACAGCGTGTCCGCAAGCTGCGGATCGTGCTGAAAGTGCAGGATCACGCCGAGATCGTGCAAATACCCGCTGAGCGTGAGTTGATCGACTTCTTTGTGAATGGCGTGTTGCTCGCACAGGGTTTTGAACTCGTGCAGCGTGATGTGGTTGCGCTCGCGTTGCTGCTCCAACGCTTGCCGAATGTCGATCCACCGCGCGGGCAGCTCATCGCCGATATGCGGCAACTGCGTGAGCATGCGCTGTACAGTGTTGCGCAAATGCGCAAAGCGCGGCCCCGCCTCCGCGAGATCGACCTCGCAACGTTCGAGTTTGAAATCCTCGTGATAGAATTTGCGGTACGTATCATAATCAAAATTGGTGATGGGCTTGCAATTCTTCTCGTTCAACACCACGAGCACGGGACTGCCTTTGCCCAGCAGCTTGATGATGTTGAGCCAATAATCGAATTGCGTGTGCTGCTTGCGGTCGTCCGCGAGCAACACGTACAGCGCGCGCGAGGTGAGAAAGAACTGATGCGTCATGTACTGAATCTCTTGCCCGCCAAAGTCCCACAGGTTCGCGGAGAACGTGATCTCCGGCTTTTGCAGCAGGGGAAATTGCCAGCCGGTTTTCACCGTGATGCCCACCGTGGAGCCTTCGTTCGGATTGGGAATGACATAGCTCTCGTCCAACAGCTTGTTGAGCAGCGAAGTTTTGCCGGCCCCTGGCTCGCCTACGAGTAGCAGCTTGGCCTCATATAATTTGCTCTTGCCCTGCTGCTCCATTTGCGCAAAGAAGCTGCGAACGGCTTCCATGCCTGCGGCGACGACTTCTTTTGGAGGGTGAGTAATGTGATTTTTGCTGAGGACGATTTCGCCTGGCTTTGCCGAGTAATAACCTTCCCGCTCTTTAAAATGAATCACTGTGAGATTGGTCATGCGTGTGAGAAAGGCCGGCAACGCCGTGAGTTGGTTGTTCCTCAAACTCAGCATGGTCAAGTTCTGCAAGCGCGTCAAGCTCTCCGGCAACGTCGTGAGTCGGTTGCCACCCAAATCTAGTGTGGTCACATTCTGCAAGCACGTCACGCTGTCCGGCAACGCCGTGAGTTGGTTGGCACGCAAGTTGAGCATGATCAAGTTCTGAAAGAGCGTCACGCTCTCCGGTAACGCCGTGAGTTGGTTGTTCCACAAATTGAGCGAGGTCAAGTTCTGCAAATCGCCAAAGCTTTCCGGCAATGTCGTGAGTTGGTTGTTACTTAAATCTAGCGTGGTCAAGTTCTGCAAGCGCGTCACGCTCTCGGGCAAAGCCGTGAGTTGGTTGTCACCAAAATTGAGTGTGGTCAAGTCCTGCAAAACACCAAGGCTCTCCGGCAAAGCCATGAGTTGATTGCGACTCAAATTAAGCGTGGTCAAGTTCTGTAAATCGCCAAAGCTTTCCGGCAATGTCGTGAGTTGGTTGCCACCCAAATCTAGTGTGGTCAAGTTCTGCAAGTGCGTCACGCTCTCTGGCAACGTCGTGAGTCGGTTGTCATCTAAATTGAGTGTTGTCAAGTTCTGCAAAACGCCAAAGCTCTTCGGCAACGCCGTGAGTTGATTGCGACTCAAATTAAGCTCGGTTAAGTTCTGCAAGTGCGTCACGCCCTCTGGCAACGTCGTGAGTCGGTTGTCACCTAAATTGAGTGTTGTCAAGTTCTGCAAAACGCCAAAGCTCTCCGGCAACGCCGTGAGTTGATTGCGACTCACATTAAGCGTGTTCAAGTTCTGCAAGCGCGTCACGCTCTCCGGCAACGCGGTGAGTCGGTTGCCATTCAAATTCAACGTGGTCAAGTCCTGTAAACGCGCCATGCTTTCCGGAAATTTCGTGAGTTTGTTACCAGACAAATCCAGCGTGATCAATTTTCGCAATTCACCAAAGCTCTCCGGCAACGTCGTGAGTTGGTTGCGGTCCTGCTCGATAGCCCTGCTGCTCAAATCCAACCTAGTCAAGCTCTGCAAATGGGGCATACTTTCCGGCAACGCTGTAAGTTGGTTGTCGCGCAAATCCAAAAGTGTTAAATGGGGAAGCTCAACCAATTTCGGGAGCTCGGATAGGTCTTCTTTTTTTAGTTTCAAGCCAGCAATTTGCTCGCATTGCAACTTGTGTTGCCATTGTCGGTAAATGGCAAAGTCAAGCACTAAACCAGGCACGTCTGCAATTGTTTGCAAGGGATTGCCAAACAACACCAAACACCGCAGTCTCTTGAACCGCGCCATTTCTGTTGGTACTATCGTAATTTGATTGTTGACCAGCCAGATTTCTTCAAACGCATCTGCTTCAAAAATCTCGGGAGGAATCTCGGTGAGTTTTTGATACGACAAAGAAAGCACAGTCTCACCCCGTTCCCGCGCGGCGCGAATGTATTCGACAATGTGTGGAGGCGTCTTCGACATGGTAGGTTTTGCGTTTGGGTGTTGCGTTAGATATTGTTGTTCATGCAGAGACGTTCCGCCGGAACGTCTCTACATCAATGCGAAGCACAAAGAAATGAAACAATTTAAAAACTGCCCGTCAATACATATCATTCGCGCCAATTCGCGGTTCAAAAAATCCGTTCTATGTTGATTGGTGTGGGTGACGATTAGCAATTTCTTTGTCGTGCTTTGCCCAACGCCGAAAGCGTTTTGCGCAATTACACCGCGCCAGTCCCCAACGGGGACAAATGTGAAAGCGAAGGGCAACGCCCTGGAAACGACGACGTTTCATTTTTCATCTAGCCCCAATCGGGGCGGCATTTTTTATTTTGCCCTTTCAGAGCAACGGTGTTGTGTGTCGTTCATGTTCCCAGGGTTTCACCCTGGGCTGTCGTATTTTACGCCTTCAGCGTTTTGCAACATGCTTTACTCCAAACTAACAAATAATAGGGCATGCACTCAGCTATTCCCCTCTTGAGAGATGTGCTTTGGAACGACGCCAGCACTTAGATTCGTCATGTCACGTGTTGTGCTTTTCAAAATGTTCTTTGCAGTGATAACCTTACTGAACGACACCCCCTGGCCCCCCTCAAGGGGGGAATTTTCAGACACACCTCAAAACCCCTCAATCTCCGGCTGCCGATAGCGCAACGCGCGCTGCAAGAGTTTGATCTCATACGGCGCGCGATAGAAGCCGGTTTGATAGCGCCACGCGCCGACAATTTCGAGCAAGCGTTTGCGCGCGGGCGTGAGCTTCACGTCGGAGTTCGTGGGATAACGCGCATTGAGCACCGCCTCGAAATGATGAATCTTATCGATATGATGCGGCTTGAGCCACGGCGTGAGCGGGTTCTTGCGCAGATCGAGGTGCGTCCATTGCGGCAAGAGCCAATCTTCCAAATTCGTTGGGAAAGCGAAGCCGGTTTTCTGCACGTCATCAAATAGAGTGGAGCCGAGCATGGGCACAGGCGCATAAACGTAAATGATAATCTCGCTCCGTGGATTCACGCGTTTCACGCGACGAATGAATTCGATCTCTTCATCGAGCGCAACATCGACATCCTCCGCGGGCGCGCCGAGCACGAACGAAAATTCCGGAATGAGATCGTGGCGCTTCAACTTCTCCGCGAGACGAAGAATCGTTTCGGGCGTTTGTGTTCCGCCTTTGTTCATTTGTTTGAGCCGCAACGCGGAGCCGGATTCCGCACCGAGGAAAATCATTTTGCAGCCGCTGCGCCGCATGTTTGTGAGCACGTCGTCAGAATATTTTTCGAGCGTATCGGGTCGCGCTTCGCCCCACCACGTTACTTGAATTTGCCGGCGCAGAATTTCTTCGGCAAACAAAGCCGTGCGCTTCATCGAAGTGAAAAAATTATTGTCGGCAAACTCAATGGCATCCACGCCGAACTTGTTCACAACGTATTCGACTTCATCTGCAACGAGCGGCGCACTGCGTCCCACCCAACCGCCGTCGAAGATCGGCACCACCGCGCAGAAGCTGCATTTGAACGGGCAGCCATAGCTCGTGTGCAACGTCGTCGTGCGTTGGCCGAGATAGGTTTTGCCGAGATAACGCTGCACCTCGCCGAGACGATGATACGGCCACGGCGGCAACTCATCCATCACGGGCAAAGCGCGTTGCGGATGATTGACGACGCGCCCGTTCTCCATATATGAGCGGCCGAGAATACTTTCGCGCGCCACGCCATTGCCATTGAGATATTCAATCAGTCGCACGAAGTCATGCTCCGAAGGGCCGCGCATCACATAATCCACCCACCCGCTTTGCAACACCGTCTCGGTGTGGTTCGAAGGAAAATATCCACCCCAAATAATTTTGAGCAGCGGAAACCGCGCACGAAAGCCGCGCACGATGCGAATGGCTTCTTGCAATTGCGGGCCAGGCATCACAGTCATGCCGAGAATTTGCGCGTTGCTGCGCTCGATCACTTGCGCAAGCTGCTCGTAGGCATTGTGAAAAAAATTGCCGTCCACGATCTCATAATCGTAGCGGCCTTCGAGCATCGAGCCGAGCGCGAGCATGGGCATGGGCAAGCGATACTTGCTATTCGCCGTGCGCGGGTGGTAGAGGATGAGGTCGGGTTGATTTGTATTCATGTTGAGCGCTATCGTCGCGAGGCCTCGAGAATCGTGACGCCCACCAAACGCGAGCCGGTGTAGTCGAAAATGATGCCGTCGTCTCTCATATCGCTATGAGTAGACTTGGGCTTCTCTTCGAAGTGAACATACAAAACATCCGCCTCCGCATCGAAATCGAGCCACATGCGAAGCTTGGGCAGCTTGATCAAATGCGTGACGGCTTGAAGCAGCGAGCTCAAGCTCTGTTCAGCTAAGATTTCTTGGGCCATACGATCATGCTCCGGTTAAGTTTGTGGGAAATGTATGCCGTAATGATAAAGCCGTCGTCGCGGCTGACTTCGCGATAAACAACGTGAAGATACTTTTGTTTGCCAAGAGATAAAACGGCGATGAGCGAGCCTGCATAACCGCGCAATACCCATTTCGGGCTTTCTACGCCTTCCAAAATCTCTTCATAATATGACTGCATGTACGGCTTGTTGCTTATGATGTGATCCCATCGCTCTTCGGTCAAACGAATCGGCACGCGATTGATTGAGTAGACAATATCCATTGGGGCCTCCACATTCAAGCCTAAAAAGCATTATGAAGAGCAAACGCATCAATTGCGTTTCTACTCCGGCAAACGATTCAAAAAGCTTTTCACATTCACCACGAAATCTTGCGGCGCTTCGATGAAAGGAAAATGGCCGCAGTACTTTAACAGCACAAACTCAGAGCCTTTGAGGCTCTCGTGCAGTTGCGCCGCCGCCTCCACGGGCAGCGGATCAGCCTCACCGTGAATGATGAGCGCAGAGACCTTCAGCGTTGCCAATTGCGCGTGCAGATTATACGTCGCCAAATCCTTGCTTAAGTATTGCAGCATCGCACTCTTTTTCACGTAATCGGGTTGAAAGGCGAGCGTGAGTTGTTTGGCAAATTTGCGATCATAAAAAGCGGGGCGAAAAACGATCTTGAAAAATTCCGCAAGGGCTTTCGAATCTCTCATCTGAAACGCCGGCCTCTGCATGACCTGCGCGCGATCTAGACTATCCTGGCGCGTGTAGCGACTCTGCAAATTTTTATCGGCGAGAGCGCGATCGGCAGAGTTGGCGCTGACGGAGTTGACGAGGATCAAGCTTTTGAGATGAGCGGAGTGCTTGAGCGCATAATTCATCGCGAGCAGCCCGCCCCACGAGTGCGCCATGAGATGCATTTTCTCCAAGCCAAACGCTTGGCGCACGCCGTCAATGTCCGCAATGAAATGATCGAGCGTCATGCCGGTGGAATCCTTCGGCGCGGAAGAGCGCCCGCTCGCGCGTTGGTCGAAGAAAATGAGCTTGTAGCTTTTCGCGAGCCGCTCCATTTGCGGAAGGAAATAGCTGTGATCGAGGCCTGGCCCGCCGTGCAAGATCACAATCGGCTCGCCTTCGCCGATGGTTTTGTAATAGAGTGCTACTCCATTAATTTGCTTTGTGCCTTCCTCAATCTTCGGTTTCTCGCCTGCGTTGCTGCGATTGACGAGGACGAAAAGAGCGAGACAAAACGATGCAATTGCATAAAGCGCTTTGAATGCCTCGGCTCGAGTTGTCCTGCTGTAAGGAACTGCCCTCGTGCTCGGCTTTCTTGCCAGCGCGAGGGAAGGTTCTTTCAGAATGACAGTCTGTGAAGAATTAAAACGAGCATATTTCACGGTGATATCGAAGAGCCTCTTCATTTTATTTTCCTTTGGTGTGATGAAAAGCGAGTCGCGCAATCATTGTTTGCGATAGAGCATGCCGAGTCCCGTGACTGCGCCGCAAGCGATGAAACTCGCGATCATGCCCACGAGCAAATAGGGATCGCCCTGCAAATAACCATGCAGAATGCCGATGAATTGCAGGAGATTGAATCCGCCGAAAGTCATGAGCGAAACGTCCTTCGCGCTTTTGGTTTTGAAAATCTTCAGCGCTTGCGGTATGAACAAACCGGCGTTGACGATCAAGCCGGCGCCGAACAGATACGCGATGATTTGTTTCATGTGCTCCCTCTCGTGAGTTTTGATTTTTAAATTCGAATATAGCCTCTAGAACATGTCATTCAGGAAGAATCTTTTTCAGCATGACCGCTTTCTTAATGCTTAAAAGGATTTCTTCTGAATGACAGAGAGTGAAGGCTACGCTCGCGCAAAATAATTCCGCACCAATCCCCAACCTTGCCGCATTTGAATGCGCGCTTCATCCCATGAGCGCAAGCCGAGCAGGCGGCGCTTCAAGTATTTCGTGTTGAAATAAAACTCGCGCACGGCGCGCTGGCGCATGCTCGCAATCTGCTCGCGCGAGAGCGTAAAGCCGGGCATCGCCACCTCGCTGCCCGATTGATCCATCACTTGCAGGTTCGGCGCGATGAGTTCATGCGCGAGCGCTTGCTCACGCAGCGGCGTGCCCATGCGCGGCACGGCGACATTGAACGAAACGAAATCAACCGGCACGGTTTTCAAAAAATCCATCGTGCGTTGAAAGGAGTCTTCGGTTTCTTCGGGTAGGCCGATGATCACCGTCGCGACCGTGCGCAAGCCGTGTGCAGCGCAACGTTGAAAGCCGGCGAGCACTTCTTCGCGAGAATAATCTTTCTTGGTGGCCGCGAGAATCGTTTCGTCGCCGCTTTCTAGACCGAGAATGAGCGTGTGGCAACCGGCTTTTTTCATCTCAACTAAAACTTCGTCATCTAAAATATCCGGGCGACTGAAGCAAAGCCAGCCGAAATCATACTTGCGCATTTGCATGGCGCGCAGCAATTCGAACGCACGCGGCTTTTGCAAAGCAAATGTTTGATCGAGGAAGAACAACTCGCGAATGCCAAGCGCATGCACGCTATCTAACTCCGCAAGCACGTTGGCCACAGGCCGGATTTTCCAGCCGAGCGTGCTCATAATACAAAAGGTGCAACGATAGGGACAACCAAATTCTGTCATCACGGTGGCAAAGTTGCGCTTGCGCACAAACGGATAGCGATAATCTTTGTTGATGAAAAGCTGATGTGCAGGCACGGGTAATTCGAAACTTTCGTGGCGGGCGCGAGCGAGCGGTGCGGCGTGAACCTCATCATCAATGCGAAACGTCATGTTCGTCAACGCCTCGCGTTGGCCTTGTAAGAAGGCGAGCACGGAGGCATCGGAGAAATCATGCAAGAACGCGGCGGCAAAATCCAATTCGTGCAAACGCGCTTCGCGTTGCTCAATGAGCACGTCGCCGATGAGCAGGAGCACCGCGTCGGTTTGCGCCGCAAGCGCGCGATAGAACGCAACATCTTCATCATATGAAACCGAGCCGAGGAGGCCGATGATTGCCGCAGGCTGCAAATCGCGAATCTGTTGCAAGCTCTTCGCGACTGATAGGCGATCAACGATGGCATCGACAAGGTGCAACTCATAATGCTCGCGCAGCAACCCGCTGAGATACACGAAATCAATCGGATGATTGAGGTAATCGGCCTGCGACACTTTGCTGCAAAAGTAATCGCGCAAGTAAACGCGCTTGCCGGGCGGATTGAGGAAGAGCAGTTTGGGTTTCAAGTGGTGCATAGTTTTTTGAAAGCGAGCAAAGGACT
>JABWAN010000146.1 GCA_013361015.1 Candidatus Zhuqueibacterota bacterium
CTCTCCGGCGTGATCGCCAGTATCCGTAAAAAATTTCGCATTGTCAAGGCAACGATACCAATTCATCGTGCAAAAAAACACCTCGTGTTTGGGCACCAGCTCGCGAATCATTTGTTTGAAGTCATTGCCGCCGTGGCCGTTGAGCACGAGCAATTTGGGAATGCGTTGGCGCGCGAGCGAGGCGGCAATATCATCGAGCACGGCCAGTTGCGTGCTTGGGTTCATGTTAATCGTCAAGCGAATATCGAGCTGGCTTGTGTTCACGCCGAAGGGAACTGTGGGCAGCACGATCACGCGCGCGCCTTGTTCCCATGCCAGCCGCGCAGCTTCGTTCGCGATGTGCTCGCTTTCAATCGTGTCGGTGGAATAGGGCAGATGATAATTGTGCGCCTCCGTCGCACCCCACGGCAGGAGGGCAACTTCGTAGGGAATTTCTTTGATGGTCTTCCAAGTGGTTTCAGCCAACACATACGGGCGGCCGGGCATGATGGGAATCTCCGAATGGTCCATTGCGAAGGGATGAACCCTCGCCAGATTATTCACTGCGAAGCAAGCTCTCGGCGCAGGGCTTCCCAACCTTCTGTCGTCATTGCGTGTGCGAGAAAGCGGTCGATGCGATCCATCTCGTGCAACATGCGCATGGTCTTCCCTTGAAATCTAAATGAGCCTGAACATAGATCAAAGCAGATTCTTACTGATTGAAATTGGAATGCGATTTCTGCGCCCGTCTAGCCTCCCAGTTCATACGCAATCTTCAGCCACTGCCGCACTTCCTCATCGATATCTCCCAACGTGGTGATCGCAAAGCAATGGGTAATACGGTCGCCTTTGGCGAGGCCGCCGGTGTCGGTCAAACGTTTCGGCGGTTTCTTCTTTGCGCCTTTCAACGCCAGGCCGAAATCAATGCGCGTGCGCGTCGTGGGCTTGATTTGCGCGAACGCGTGGTTGCGATAAAACGGCACGATGGTTTGGCACGGACAGATTTTGACGTCGTCTGCCAGCGACAAACCCAGCTCGAGCAATGCATCATGCAGCGGACGCAATGCCGCTCTAGGCCCGGTATACATCGCTTCCACGTATCTCGCCGCGGCTTTGAGATAGGCATGCTCGTCGGTGTCCTCTGCGCCTTGGCCTGCGGCGCGAGCGACGATCATGCTTGCCGTCGTGCCGCCGAGCTGATGTTCTTTCTTCAGCCACTCCCGCCTTTCCTTTTCTCCTTGCGGGCCGGATTTTTTGAGGAGGCGCACCCACTGATCAAGTGATTTGCCGGTCTTTTCAGAAAGGTTGTTGATGATCGCTTGCGCATATGCCACGGAAGGATGCACGCTGTAGAGTGACTTTTCCGCAGGACGTGTCATGGCAAAATCTCCTTCAAAAAATTCACCGGCTGCCTCTTTCTACTTCGTTGCAGTCTTCTTCGAACTCTCGATGTGCTCCATCGCGATCGTTTTTTGAAGACACTCGAAGGCCGCACTCGGATTGCTCAACTGCATGTGGAGTTGCACAGGCTGCGTGAACGTCACGAAGTCCGGTGAAAATGCGAGGCTCATTCCCGCCCGACGCCGAGCGCGTCTGCGACGCGATTGATGTAATTGAACCAAGAGGCGATGAGCGTGATTTGCAGTATGGCTTTGTCGTCAAAACCGACCGCGCGCAAGCGCACGTGGTCGTCTCGCGAAATTCTTGTGGCATCTTTAGTGAGTTGCACCACGTAATCCAGCATCGCACGTTCCTGTGCGCTGATCGGGGCCTGGCGATGGTCTTCGCTCAATGCCTGAATCAATGCTTCATCCAATGTGACCCGGCGCAGAAACTCTGCGTGCGATTCCAGTCAATACTGGCAGCGGTTCGTGACGGAGACCATGGTGGCGATCATTTCATGCTGCCGTCGCGAGAGGGGAAGTTCGGGCGACATCAGCGCACCGAAAGTGGCAAAGGCGTGACGGAGCGCCTCGGGAATGAGGCTATGTGAGGCCACGATGCCGCTCGTGCCATCGTCCGTGGGATGCACCGGAGCTTCATACTCGCTCGGATACAAAGCTCTCTGCGCCTCAACCGCAAGACGCACTTGCTCGTCCACTTCTGCTGAAACTGTTTGAATCCAAGCCATGTTGGTTTTCCTTCGTTACATTAGCTTGACAATGTTAGCTTAAACGCGAAGTTTGCGAAGGAGGCGCAAAACACGCAAAGATTCAAAAAAATGTTAAGCTCTCTGCGATCTTAGCGTCAGCTTGGCGGCCTTTGCGGTTAAAGAAGTCAACTTAACATTGTCGAGTTAGTGCTGTAATAGTTTTGCTCTTAAAGGAAAAACACGGTCACAGTGAAAAGCCTCAGCTACACGTGGTAGCCGCTCGGCTTGCGAGGCAATGCGGCGCCGCGTTTTCTTTTTTGGGTTTGTCGCTGCTCATTCTTGAGAGTCCTCTTCGCTAGTTTACCGAGGGGGCTAGGGCACCGAAGTGATGCAATGCAGACGAGCCGCAACCCAACAGCTTTCTACCTGAATTTTGCACCAAGCCTGACCGCATCCGCGATGAGCGCGGGTTTGATCATGACGCCAATCTACCCATCGGGTGGTGCATAAAAATTTTGCACGAAAGCTTGCCGGCAACTCCGAAGGAGCGAAATGTTTATAGTAAAGCTCGCCCACGGTTTCTACAAACTCCGATAGGAGTGGCATGTCGGATTCTCACGATAAAATCCGCGCCACCTCGATGAAATCTACATGTCACTCCTTCGGAGTTGAGGCTCGTCCCAGTTCGCCGTTTCTATAAACATTCCACTCCTGCCGGAGTTGTGTGCGGTGCGCCGTCACGCTTTGACGAATGGGCCGCCTCGTGCAAAATTCAGGTAATAAAGCTTGGACCGAGTGCTAAAGAGGTTTTTGAATGACATGTTCAAGCTGAGGCGCTTATGCTTTCGGCTCCAAGCCACCTTGCTCGAAGAGACCACCTCGGTAAACAAGCAGAGAACGCACCTTGGTGCAGCAGCGACAGAACATAAAAAAAGAAACCTAGCATTTTGCGACGAACCTCCGGGCCATGCAGAAGTGGCCGCGCTACGTTCTCTACGGCTAACTGAGGTGCTACCAAGGATTTGCGAATCCGTTCTGATTGCAACCGAAAAGTTCAGCTAGCGGAGGTTTTCGGTGCGACGACATTTTCTCCCAACCTGGTTGCGCTCAGCTTGCGCCTCTTGCGAAACACCCAACGATACACCGGCCAACCGAGTGCAACGACGCCAACTCCGAGAATTGCCTGCTGGAAATTCTGCGCAGCCAACAGGAACAACAACAATGCCACGAGTGCGATAAAGAGCAGTGGAGTAAAGGGGTAGCCCGGGGTTTTGTAGCCCTGGGCAGAGGGCATTTTCTTGCGCAGCGCGAATATCGCCGCAACGGTAAGCGCGATGAACGAGACGGTCACAAAAATAAAATAAGCGATGATTTGATTGAAGGTGCCGAGCGCAACCAATAGGCTTGCAAGTCCGGCTTGCAGCGCAATGGCCAGCGCCGGTGTGTCGAAGCGAGGATGGAGAGCGGCGGCCGCATGCAAAAATAAACCGTCGCGCGCCATGGCATAATACACGCGCGGGGCGGCCATGATAAGTCCGGAGAGACTGCTCAGCACGGACACGATGACGATGCCGGCAAAAATTTCGCCACCGGCGCGACCGAAGAGCGCTTCCCCTGCTTGCGCGGCGAAGGTCTCGCCCGAAGTGACGCGCACGAGCGGCACGAGATAAAAGAATGCCGCGCTCGTTATGATGTAGACCACGGTCACAATGGTCACGCCTAGAATCAGAGCACGCGGCACAATGCGTTCGGCTTCGCGCACTTCACCGGCCAGCTTGCTCACGTCCCACCATCCGCCAAAAGAAAAAAATGCTGCGACCATGCCGCCGGCCAGCGCACCCATGAGCGGAGCCGAGCCGGGACGTTGCGCCACGAACGGCGCGAAGTTCGACCAATCTCCCAGCCGCAATAGAAAGCCCCAGACCAGAATGAATGCCAGCAAGCCGAGTTTGAGAAAAGTGAAGCCGCGCATGAGCCGCGCGCCGAGCTGAACGCCGAGAATGTTGGCAGCCGCCAGTGTGAGAATCGTCGCAATCGCCACGAGCTTTTGTGCCGGCGGAGATATGTTGAGCAAGTAGGCGACATAACTCGCCAAGCCCACGGCAAGCGCGGCCGTGATGCCGGGATCCATTACAAAAAAACATTTCCAGCCATACAAAAACGCCAACTGCTCGCCGTAGGCTTCGCGGAGATAAACATATCCGCCGCCGGCTTGTGGAAAGCGCGCGGCCAGCTCGCCGTAACTGAGCGCACCGCAAAGCGCCATGAGGCCCATTGCCAACCACACGAGCAACAACCAAAACGGCGAGCCGAGCGACTTTGCCATCTCGGCGGGAGTAAGAAAAATTCCGATGGCGATGACTTCGCCGACGATGAGCGCCGTGGCCGAGGCTAGCCCGAGTTGACGGCGCAACTCGCGAGGTTTTTCGGGGTCACTCATACATTGGAGTAAATTATTTCACCGCGGTCCGAATTCCAAAAAGCACGTCTGTTTGTGCATTTCGCGCCGGCGGTTTGAGTTTGCAGGCCTTCAAATAGTGCTCCCGCGCAAGTGTGCTGTCTTGAAAATGATCCAACAACAAATAGGCAAAATCCAAGTGTACGTCCGCATGGTAACGATTGATCTCCAACGCTTTCACATAGTGCGACCGGGCTTGATCATATTTGTGCAGAAAATCTTCCAAGAAGCGCGCATAGTAGAGCTGACTGTTCGCATTGTCGGATTGCAGCGCCAGCGCCTTCAAGAAGTACGGCTCGGCGTTGGTGGTGTCGTGCTTGGTGTAGGCAAGAAAAACTGCGTAGTTTCTGTTGATTAAAACATGGTTTGGGTCCAACGCCAGCGCTTCACGATAATATTTCTGAGCACCGTCATAATCCTGGAAGCGGCTTTCTAAAAGCATGGCCAGATTGTTCCGGGGGCTGACCAAGCTCGAATCGCTGTTTAGCGCTAGCAGGTAATGCCGCCGGGCGGCCTCGAAGTCTCCAAAATTTTCCTGCAAGATTTTCGCGAGATTGTTGTGCGCCACGGCATGATCGGGCCGCGCCGCTAGCGCTGCCAGCCAATGGCTTTTTGCGCTGGCATAGTCGCTCTCATGATCGACCAAATAAGTCGCGAGCAAATGGTGATAGGTGGCCGCGAAATGTTGGGGGCGAAACAAACGATAACATGCGAGTGCAGCCATCAAGCCGAGAAGCAAGATGGCCGAACCATAGATGATGCGTTTGAGGATGCGCTTGCCGCGCGCCATGAAGACAACTCCGATCTCGCCATGTACAAGTGTGCGGCCACGACTGCTTAGCGGATAGTCGCAGCGAGCTTGGGCGGCTCCGGCACTTCGCGCAATTCTGCCGTACCTTCTACGAGAAGGTATTCCTTATTCGCTTGGACTTGTGCAAAACGATCACTCCGTCCGCTCGGCCAATACACGAACAATGAATCGACTTTGTCAGCTTGGCCCAAACCGAACGTTACGGCTTTTTCCAAACTGGAAAGAAAACTCGAACCGGTGCGAACGGATCGCTCCATGCGCAGCGTGTCGAGTTGCGCGACAATGCGCGTGCCGATGCCGTCGCGATTCGACTTCTCGCCTTGCACATGCAGCCGCAGATAATGAGGGCTGCTGCGCATGTCGTTGCGCCACAGATGCACCGGGCCGCCGTTTTCCGTGACGAGAATATCGAGGTCTCCGTCACGATCGTAATCCGCATGACTCGCGCCGCGCCCAACGAGGGGTTGGGCGAGCACGCCGCCAATACTCGGCGCCTCGTCCGTAAAAAAACCGTTGCCGTCGTTAATGAAAAGATGCGGCGGCTCGCGATAGGTGATGCCGTCTTGCGTGACTTCGATATCTTCTTGCACGTGGCCATTCGCGCTGAAAAGATCGAGATCGCTGTCGAGATCGGCGTCGAACAAGAACAGGCCGAACGTCAATGTCATCAAACTCAGCCGGCCGATCTTCGAAGCGGGGGCGCGATCGTTAAACAAATCATTGCCGATGTAACGATAAACGCCGGTCATCTCTTTCGAAAAGTTGCCGATGAAGATTGTTTCGGCGCCGGTATTGTCAACGACTCCGATATCAATGCCCATGCCGGCGCGCGCGCGGCCGTTTTCGTCATAAGCCACACCGCTGTAGGCCGCAAGCTCATCGAACGTGCCGTCGCCTTTGTTCTTGAAGAGCAGATTGCGTTGCGTGTCATTAGCGACCACGAGATCGGGCCAGCCATCGCGGTTGAAATCGCACACGGCAACACCGAGGCTTTTGCCGGGAGAAGTGGCAAAGCCCGCGGCCTCGGTGCGATCCGTAAAAGTGCCGTTGCCTTTGTTATGATAGAAGCGGCCGGGCACACCTTTATAAAGTTCGGGCGTGCAATAGCTTTTGGTCTTGCCATCGAGCGTGCACCACAAATCTTTTTCCGGCGACCAATCGACGTAATTGGCGACGTAGAGATCGAGCCAGCCGTCTTTGTCCGCATCGAAGAAGATCGCCGAGCTGCTCCATGTGGATTCGCCCGCCACGCCCGCAGCTTTTCCGACCTCGGTAAAGACTCCGCCCTCATTGCGAAAGAGCAAATTGTGGTGCAGCGTCGTGAAGTAAAAATCCTGATCACTGTCGTTGTCATAATCCGCCGCAACAACGCCGAAGCCGTAGGCCGCGAGATTGCTCAAACCGGCGGCTGAAGTTTTGTCGGCAAAGGTGCCATCGCCGTTGTTGCGATAGAGCCAGAGCGCGGGTGCAGAATCGCCTTTTGCCTTCGGCCAACGGCCGCCGCCAACGAGCAAGATATCCTGCCAGCCGTCGCCGTCGTAATCAATAAACCCGGCACCGGAGCCCATGGATTCGGGAAACCATTTGTCACCCACGGCGCCAGTCACGTGACGAAACTCACCCAGGCCCGCGGAAGCGGTGACATCAGTGAAGCTGAGTGCAACACCGTTCGTGGCGTGAGGTTTCTGCTGCTCGTGCTTTTCTTGCTTGCTGCACCCGGCCAAAATGCCGGCGCAGAGGATCGAAGCGAGCATGCCCAAGCGCATTCTTCTGGCGAGGAGGGTGTTATCCGGAACGACGACTTTTATGAAAGCCCATGCTCGACGCAACCTGTCGTTGCAGTCTAAAATTATTAGCGCCCACAACGCTGCTGGCGACACCGCATTGACTCCCCGCAAGACGGGAAAACCGACGACAGTGATGAGATCGATTCGCATATTCACCTGCATTCAGTTAAGACCACCTTCATGATTTCCGATCGCACCTCCGCATAGGCGGCAGGGAGAGTGGTTTGATCGCAGCAAGCACCCGTGCGGCGCACACCGTTTTGAGCTTCGCTCTCCCAGTTTTTGGCATGCGCTCCTTGAAAGCGCCGTCGCCGTTGTTGAAAAAGACGTGCGCTCTTTCGCGGAACAAAACCATCGGCGGGCCGTTGCGCGCGTACGCCTCTTTGTTGCCGTCATTGTCATCGTCCCTGAAACTCATGCCTCAGCTCCCGACATAGTCGTGTCTGGCGTATTGATGGTCGAGCACGGCCTGCACGGCGGCAGCGCAGAAAATAGTTTGCTTCCAGCGTTCGCAAGCAAGCCAGTCGTGCAGGCCGTCAAGAAGAAATGAGGTTTCGCGTTCATAAATTTTCCGATGGCCCGCGCACGAAGCTGCATTTGTCGCTCACGCGGGCGGGAAAATTATACGGCGACGCTTTGCCGCGTTGTTTGCGTTTGTTCGATCACCTCGAGATCGGGTTTCACCTCGGCATTAAGTGGAACCTGTCCGCGCTCGCTGCGCACCATGCGGGAGAAGAGTGAAAGCTCGCGATCAAACAAGAAGCGAAACAGTAGTCTCGTCCACGATTTGTGGTACGATAAAGTTTCATACGATTCCGGCGCGATCTTGCGCACTTTGGGGAGGTTGTTCCACGGCACGGAAGGAAAGTCGTGGTGCTCGTTATGATAGCCCACGTTGAACGCAACGGTGTTGAGCGCGCCGTAATAACTGTAAGTTTCCTGCTCGCCGCCATCCACCATGTAGTGCCGTTGAATCCAGCGCGCGCCCAGCGGATGCAAGCCGATGGAGAAGAAAAGCGAGAGCAACATGTAGAAAAAGGCTTTTGGTCCGAAGAATACATACAAGGCAATATCAAATCCAAATTGCGTGACCCAGTTCAACAGAATCCATTTGTCGATGAACGCGATTTCTTTCAAGCGATACGGCCGCAAGCCTTGAAATATGGGATAAAAAAACAGCCACAGCGCTTTGCCGAGAAACGAATGCCCGACCAGGCGCGCTTCCCAACGATGCGGCAAGTCGGCGTCCAATTCATACACGCCTTGAAAGGCATGGTGCTTGAGATGATAGCGTTGGAAGGAGACGGAGCTGGGCACGATCAGCGGAATATTAGCAAGCAAACCGGTCAGAATATTGGGCACTTTGCGCTTGAAGACGAGATTGTGCGCACATTCATGAATCATGACAAACAAGGCATGGTTGGCAAACGCGCCGACGAAATACGCAACCCCGACCACCCACCACCACGA
This sequence comes from Candidatus Zhuqueibacterota bacterium, assembly GCA_013361015.1. GTDB lineage: Bacteria > Zhuqueibacterota > Zhuqueibacteria > Zhuqueibacterales > Zhuqueibacteraceae > JABWAN01. Next base: position 8,598 of record JABWAN010000146.1, read on the forward strand.
TTGCTCGCGCAACAAATATGCGAGCGCGACTTGCAGCGCGACGATGCCGGCGGTGTACCAAAGCGTCATGGGGTTTTTGCCGATGAACTCGCGAATTTCGGGATGCTTGCGCAATATTTCTTTGGTGCGATTGTGATGCGGTTCCTGCACTGTGGAATAAACAAAATCTTCTTGTTGCTTCGGCATGATTTCTCCTTGGAGGTTTACGACGATGTTTGACTAGGGCGCTTGCGAAAAACTTGTGCTGCAGGATTTGATCGGCTTGCGGATCACCGGCTCGCTTCGCATCCCTGCGCGCGAGTCGGGCAGAGTTGTACGCGCGTATGCACCACCACGACAACGGCCCACATACGATCGGAATTGTGAAGCGAATGGAACAGGGGCTAGTGCAAATGTCAAAATGAGGCGGGCTTTCCCATCAGTGGCAACTAGACTTTCCTGTTATGAGGACATGTTAAATGATAGCAAAATGTTGGTTCGAATGCAAGGCGGGAATTTATTGCGCATTAATGATGAGTTTCCAATCCGGACGCGTCAGTTCGCGTTCGTCGCTGGAGAAAATCAAC
>JABWAN010000147.1 GCA_013361015.1 Candidatus Zhuqueibacterota bacterium
CACAGCGCGCGGCGGCTTTATTCCTCCATTTCACCACGCGAGATTTTTGGGCAAAACATTTTCAGCGGAATTAGCTTCGCGCCGCGGCAAGACAACAACTGGTCGGGCCTGCTCAAACTCACATGGAAGCTCGATGCCACCCACAAGCTTGCCCTCACGGGCAATCAATCTCTTTCCATTAATCAAAACACGCAATCGCTGCAAACCAATCTCGAGTTCGTCGAGCCGGGCCCGGGCTATCCGTACGAGTATCAAAACAATCTCGACAATTTCAATACGTTCACGCACGTCAACAAGCAACTCTCCGCGGCGTGGACGCACACGCTCAATCCGCAAACCTTCTATGAGCTCAAGCTTGCGCGCTTCTTTTCGCATTTGCGCAGCGACGTCAACGGCAAACATTGGACGGAGTACGAAGAGCCGCAGGATATTGTCACGCAGCCCATTGATTATTTCTACAACCGCGACAGCTCGATCGTATCCGTGTTCCCCGGCGACGGCTTTTGGGATTTTGGCGACGGTGAGACGTGGCATGACCACTACGTCGAAGAATATACTTTCAAGGCCGAATTGACGCGCCACTCCAAAGACAACACGCACAAGTTCAAAGCCGGTCTCGAAACCAGTTTTGCCGAGTTTCAAATGATCGACATTTACCGGCCGTGGTTCGGCGATTTGGGTTTGAATAACGACATTTACAAAGTGCGGCCGGCATATGGCAGCATGTACGCGCAAGATCAAATCAAATTCAAAGGCTTGATCGCCAACGTCGGCTTGCGTTTCGATTATTGGTTCCCCGGCAAATTTGTCGAAGACGCAGTGAACAATCCCGAAATCATCACGATCAGCGAAGCGACGCGCCGGCAATTCAAAGAGGACACGCACAATTTTTTGGGCCGGCGTTGGCGCGGCCGCATCAGCCCGCGCCTCGGCGTTTCACACCCGATCTCGGACAACCAAATGCTGTTCTTCTCTTATGGTCATTTTTCCAAACAACCCAAGCCGCAGTTTGTGTATGCCAAGCTCGGCGAGAACAGCGCCAAGTCCACGTTTCAAAAATTTGGCAATCCCAATTTGGATTATGAGACGACCGTTGCGTATGAGTTCGGCATTCGGCACAAATTCACAGACAACGATGTCTTCACCGCGACCGCGTATTACAAAGACATTTTCGATTACGTGACCACCGTGAGTTTCAGCGGCACCGGCCGGCTTTCGGGTAGAAGTTTTACGACCTATCTCAATCTCGATTACTCGCGCTCGCGCGGCATTGAAGTGGAATATCGCAAGCGCGCGAGCAGCTTTCTCACCGGCTCGATGAGCGGCTCGTATGCGCTCGCAACCGGCAAAAGCTCTTCGCCGGATGATGCGTTTCTCGTTGCACGCGGTACGTTGAACGAGAAGCCGATTACGGAAGATCATTTGATTTGGGATCGCCCCTGGCAAGTGAGCGTGGTTGCAAACATGAGCGCGGCCAAAGGCGCAGGCCCGCGCGTGTTCGGCGTGCAATTGCCGGACAAGTGGAATCTCAACGTGCGCGCGTTCGCGCAAGCCGGCAAACGCTATACGCCGCAATATTTCACGAACAATTATTTGCTCAATGGCCGCCCGGAGTATGAAAGCGATCTCGACCAAAACGGCGAGCCGGATGATCCGCTCGGCAAGCTGGCGGCGCATTGGTTTTGGATCAATCTGAATTTTGAAAAATACTTTAGCGCGCTCGGCTTGGATTATACTTTCGCGATTGAAGTCGTGAACCTGCTCGATCGCAAGAATCCGCAAGTCATCAATCCCACCACGGGCCGCGCGTACGAGTTGGGCGATTCGACGCCCACGAGTTGGAACGATCCCTATTATCCCGACACGCAAGCGCCGCTCGACCCATTCCCGTTCAATCCCGCGCGCTATTTGACGCCGAGGAATATTCGATTGGGGTTGGTGGTGAGGTTTTAGAAATAGTCACGAGAAAGCCGGAATGCTATCAGCTAACTTAGAAAGCTTTCGCGCGGCGCTGCGCGCAGGACGTTTAGAATGGCGCAAACACACTCTGCAACGCATAGCGAGAGAAATATCTTGCAGCGCGATGTGCTTGAGATTTTGTTGTCGGGCGAGATCATCGAGGATTATCCAGAGGATAAACCATATCCCAGCGCTTTGTTTTTAGGTTTTATTTCCGGCGAACCTCTGCACGTTGTCGCTGCATTCGATGAAGGCGGTCTCTTTTCATATATTACCACCTACCGCCCCTCGTCACAGCATTTTGAAAGGGATTACAAAACGAGGAAAAAACCATGAAGCAGTTTGAAGGCGAAAATCTCTGCCCGCTTTGCGGCGGTCACAAAACCTCCGGCACGACAACCTATAGCGTTGATTTGGGAACCGGCGTTGTCGTGGTTCGAAACGTGAAAGCGCAAGTTTGCTCTCAATGCGGCGAAGAGTGGCTAGACAACGGCACGGCCCAGCAGCTAGAAAAAATCGTTGCCGAAGCTCGTGCGCGGCAACATCAAGTAGAAGTGTTGGCAATGTGAGCGACGAAAAGATGGTTTACGATATCGCCAAACTCAAAGAGCAACACCGCCGTGATCTCGCGAAGCTTTCGTTCGATGAAAAGATTCCCATGTTGATTCGTATGCAGAAGATCGCGCGAGAAATGGCGCGGGCCGGCAATTCAATGGCGTCGTGTGGGGCGAGCGCGAGAGTGAGCGAATGCAATTCACCAATCCAGGCAGAAGTTTGATTCCAAAATAGACTTGGTGCGCCATGAATCGAGAAAAGCACTTCCATAGAAAATCAAATCTCTTTCTAATCTGCTTTCTGTTTGCTCTGCCACTGCTGGCTCACGCCCAGCTCATTCCCGTGCTCGGCAGCCAGCGCGCGGGCACGGCCATGGCGCAGTTTCTCAAAATCGGTGTGGGTGGAAGAGCCGTGGGTATGGGCGAGGCCTTCGTCGCCGTTGCAAACGATGCCTCTGCATTGTATTGGAATCCTGCCGGCCTCGCGCAAATGACGAGTAGTGAATTGATCTTCTCGCACGTGAATTGGCCGGTCGACGTGCGCCATGAATTCCTTGGCTATGTGCATCGCTTCGGCGCGAATGCGCTCGGTGTGAGTGTGACCGCGCTGCACACCGACGATCTCGAAGAGACTACGGAGTTCCAGCCGCTCGGCACGGGCAATTATGTTCCGTTCGGCGATATTGCCGTGGGCGTTTCTTTCGCCCGCCAAATGACCGATCGTTTCAGCTTCGGGGTGACACTCAAGTACATGGACGAAACGCTTGCCGAACTGCACGCACGCAACGTGTTCGTCGATTTTGGCACATACTATCGCACCGGCTTCGGCAGCTCGCGTTTCGCCGTGGCCGTCACCAATTTCGGAACGAATGTAGCGCCGAGCGGCACGGTGACTTATCGCGACGGCACCACCACCGATCGTTTTCAAGATTTCTCTCCGCCCACGATCTTTCGCGTCGGCTTTGCCACCGAGGTGATAGACAACGAAGCGCACAAAATGACCGCGGCTCTGCAGCTCAATCATCCCAACGATAACGCGGAAAATGTGAGCGCCGGCGCAGAATATTGGTGGCACAAAACGCTCGCGCTGCGCTCGGGCTATCGCCTCAATGCCGACGAGCAATCTTTCACCTTCGGCGCCGGCGTGGCGGTACCGCTCGCGCGCTTCCATCTCAATTTGGATTTTGCTTATTCGGATTTTGGCAGGTTGGGAAGCGCGACGAGGGCGGCGGCGCATTTTAAGTTTTAATCGGAATGGAGGAGAAGTAAAATGGATATCGGCTTTGTTTGGGATGAATCAAAGTATCAAATCGTCGTCAAAAAGCACAACGTCAAGTTTTATGAAGTGGTTTCGGCTTTTGATGACCCAAACGGCTTCGAAGCTTTTGATCCTCTTCAACACGAAGAGCGTTGGCTTTGGGTTGGCAAGACCTATGATGATCGCCTGTTGATCGTTGTTTATACCGAGCAAGATTTGCCTTTGTATCGAATCATAACTGCGTATGATGCAGAAAGGAGTTGGCTCGATGAATACTATCAGAGATGAAGATTTTGATTATCAGGCTTACACACGTGACAACCCGCCTGACCCGGAAAAAATTCATCGCGGCTATGAAGCGCGCAAACAACGACTGGAAGCCGCTCGCTTAAAAAGCGCGATTCAGATTGATAAAGACATTCTGGAGCGCTTTCGCCAAATGATTCCGGAGGGCCAAAGCTATGAACGCGCCATCAATCAAGCCCTGCGAGAGTGGCTGTCAGCAAAAGACATGAAAGAGCTTATTCGCGGCGAGCTGCGGCAAATGGTGCAACAAACTCTCTCGACGATGCACGTTGCTGCTTGATTGCTCGACAACTCTTAAAAATAAAAGCTTGATGAAGGAGGTCCTATGCGTCGTTGTTCTATCTTAGCCTTGTCATTGCTGTGCGCCATGTTGATCGCGCCCGGCTTCGGCCAAAACGTTGCCGTCTCCAAAATGGCGCTCATGACGTTCACAGGCTCGATCGAAATCAAAGCCGCACCCGCACAAGTTTGGGCCGCGCTCACGGAGATCGACAAAATGAAAGCGTGGTATCCCGGTTGGAAAAATGCCGCGGCGACCACGAAACCATTAACAGCCGTCGGGCAAATGCTCGACTACGTTGATGAATGGAACAACGCCGGCAAAACCGTGGTGCTCTTTCTCGCCAAAAATCAAGAGCTGCGCCTCGCGCACACGCCCAACGACGGCAGTTATGTTTGCCAGCTCAAATTCAAACTAGAACCGAAGGGTGCGGCAACGCTGGTGACCGCTGTCGATCAATACAGCGACGCCCTTGAAGTGCCCACGGATAAAGACACGGCGCTCATCGCGAAAAACGGGATGACGAAATATCTCGCCGCGCTTAAAGCCGTTGCCGAGAAGAGCGCCAGCGCGAAATAGCTCTTTGAATGAATTGCTGACAACATCGTGAGGGTTGATATGTCTTTCCTCTCTTCTCATAAAACATGCACGACAATTCCCCCCTTGAGGGGGGCAGGGGAGTGTCATGGCGCTTCAAGCAACCCGCATCATTCAGATCGGAAGCTCCTGAAAGCAACAGAGACCTTGCGGCGTTTGGGGGAAAGTGCTCGAATTGGACAGCATCCCCCCGGCCCCCCTCAAGGAGGGAAGAGAAAGGGCGCTGCATGTTTCAAACGGGCTATTCCGTTTTTGCTAGCAGCATTGCTCACAAGCTGCGGTGTGGAGAAATTTCCTCTGCCGCAAGAGCAGGGCACGAATCAAGGCAACGCTGCCGTGAGCGACACGACCTATTTGCAACTGCGTCCGGCGTGGGATGCTGCGAACGGTTATGATCTGAAAGCGCCGCAAGATGTTTTGGTCGGAAGAGAGCCGCTCGTTTATATCGCGGATTCGGGCAACAATCGCATTCTCATGCTCGATCTCGCCGGCAACATCCTCGGCAGCTCGCAGCCCGTTGAGCACCCCGTGGCATTGACACAGGATGCGCAGCTCAACTTACTCATCGTTACAGACAGCAACAAAATTTTTCGCATCAACCTTGTCGCAGCGCAACATCGCATTGCCGAAGCGCCGGTCGAAACCGCCTTTCATGAAATCGACAACCCGGATCGGCGCTACACCGGCATTGCGGCTTTGCTCGCCTCCGCGCAAGGCGAGGCCGAAATTTCCTACTTGGTCACTGCCACGGGCAATGACAAACGCGACAATCAGATTTTGATCTTTCCGCAAGATTTCAAGGTGCGCGTTCCGGACGAAGCGGGCTTGGAGTCCAACGGCTTGGGCATTCTCTCCGCCGCGTCGCCGAGCAGCATCACCGCACTACGCGATTTCTCCGAAGACTTTATTTTTTGCATGACCGGCGACAATTCCTTCAAAGTGCAATGGGTCACCACCGGCCAGTTTGGTTACACTCCGCGCCTCAATCCCGCGCAAGGCAGCTTCGACCTCTTTGCGCTGAACCAATTTGCCGCGCCGCAAGACGTGACCGTGGACGCCGAGGGCAATATCTTTGTTGTCGATGCCGTGCGCGATTCGCTGTACAAATTTTCCTCCGCCGGAGAAGAACAGCAATCTTTTGGCGGCTCCGGCTCCGGCGAAAAACAATTCCACGCACCGCATGGCGTGGCCTTTTTCGACCGCACCCTCTACGTCGCGGACATGGGCAACAATCGCATCGTACGCTTTAGATTGTCAACCGATGTGAATTAATCCCACCTTTTCACCGTCATTCCGAAAGTCTTTTTTTTGTTCTGTCGCTGCGCCACCGCGGGTTCATCTTTGCTTGTTTACCTGACTTTTATTTTTTCAAGCTAGCTGACTTCAAAGCGAGTGGCTCCCGCCACCGAGCTGAGATTTTCAAGCGAGCCGCGCTGCAAACCATACATAAGGAATTTTCATGAAAACCTCTCTTCGTCGCGCCAACCTCTTCGTTGTGGTTTTCTCTCTTGCCATTTCTCTCAACGCCCTTTCCCAAACCTATCACGCCTATTTCGGCGACATGCACTCGCACTCCACGCTTTCATGGGATGCGAACGCCGGCGCGAAACCGCCGGCGCAAGCCTATGCGTATGCCAAGCACGTCGCGAAAACGGATTTCATGGCGATCAGCGATCACACCAACGGCTTGCCGCAAGCCAATTATGAAATCATCCGCACTGCGGCCGCGGCCTACGACCGCCCCGAAAGCCTGTTCGTTGCCATCGCGGGGCAAGAGCTTGGCAGCCTCGGCGCGACCGGTTACGGCCACATGAATATATTCGAAGCGCCGACCATTGCAGGTAACGGCTTGGACAATGACGCCATTCGCTACAACCTGCAGATGGCGTATCAATTCGTCATCGACAACAATGTCTCCGCGCAATTCAACCATCCTTCCACCGAAAACGGCAACTCGAATTTCCTTGGTTTCGAGTACTTTCAATCTGCGGACGTCGGCATGAGCAGCATCGAAGTTATCAATGGCACGCGCTCCACGAATTACGAACGTTATTATTTGCTCGCGCTGCAAAAAGGCTGGCACGTCGGCGCGCTCGGCGATCAAGACAATCACGGGCCATACTATGGCAATCTGCGCGCGAGCGACGGCGACATTTATCTCACCGGCGTGCTCGCAGAAGAATTAACCAAACCGAAAATTCTCGAGGCCATCCGCGGCCATCGCACCTATGCGTTCGAAACCAATCCCGCGAACGACCGCATCTATCTCGACAGCTTCAAAGCCGAGGGCCATTGGATGGGAGAAATTTTTAACGACAACGACGCGCACGTGACTTTGGAAATCTCTGCGCACTCCGCGCCCGCGACCAACACGCGTTTTCGGCAAGCGCAACTGTATCGCAACGGCTACTTGCTCGCTTGGAAAAACTTGAGCACCGCCTCCTTCACGTGGACGTTCGAAGACAGCGCTTCGACCGGGCCGCACTATTATCATGCGAAGCTCGTGCAAGAAGACGGCGATCTGTTGTGGACCAGCCCGATTTGGGTAAATAGTCCGGGCGCTGCCCCCGCACTGCCGAATGTAATGACGATTCGCAGTCTGCGGCAAAATTTCAGCGACGGCGTGCCGCAAAGTTTTGGCTGGGCCAATGTGCGCGTGCGCGGCATTGCCACCGCCGGCACCCACTTCGGCGATTCCGGCCCGGGTTATTTGCAAGACTCCACTGGCGGCATCGCTGTGTTCGGCGGTGACTTCACCAAGAGCGTAGTCGTCGGCCCGCCCTCTTCATTTGAGATGGAAGTTTACGGCGCGGTCTCGCTCTTCAATGGCTCGATTGAAATTCTGCCATATTCAGTAGCGCGCGTGGGCGTGAAGCCCGCGGTCGTGCCGCAACTCGTCACACTCGCGCAGCTCACGGCCAATGGCGAGAGTTATGAAGGCCGCCTCGTCAAGATTTCAAACGCGCGCATCGTCTCGGGCAGTTATCCGAGTCTCAATAATAGCGGCAATCTCACCATTGATGACGGCACCGGCTCATTCACCATGCGCATCGATGACGGCACCGACATCGACGGCCAGCCTACGCCCGTAACTCGTCTCGACATTATCGGCATCGTCAATCAATTCGATCCCACGTTGCCCTATACCGACGGCTATCAAATTCTGCCGCGCCGTTTGGCGGATATTACCACGACGAATGCGGTCGCGGAGCACAACGAAACTCCGCGCGAGTTTCGTTTGGAGCAGAATTATCCCAACCCCTTTGCGAGCAGCGCATTCACCGCGCTGCGTTTTGTTTTGCCGAATGCCGCGAACGTGCGTTTAGAAATTTTCAACGTCATGGGCGAGCGTGTCGCGCTTTTGCAAGCCGAACGCTACGCCGCTGGAGCACATGCTTTTGAATGGGACGGCCGCGATCAATTCGGCACTGCCGTGGCGAGCGGCGTTTATTTTTATCGTTTGGCAGCGGAAGAACTCGGTGTGGGAGGGAAGAGTTGGAACGCGGTGAGGAAATTGATTTTGATGAGATGAGAAATCTAGCCGCGCAAGAGGAAAAATGCAGTAAATGGTTTCTATCCGACTTTAGCCCTTATCAATGTGACAAAACCTTCTTGCACAAAATGCTCGTCATGAGTAAGAACCTCGGTTATGCCAAGCATTTTCATATGAGTCATGGAAACACAATCAACTAAGCTATACTCCTTGTCGAGCCTTTTTTGATAGAATTCCAACCCGCTTAAAAAAGTCTCGCGTGATTGCTCGATGACTTTGACTTGAGGGCTTGCCATAATCGCTAGTACGAATTGAGCAGCTTTCTTTCTCAAAACTTCGCCGCCATGAGAGAAGCCGGTCAGAAGCTCGCTCAAGACTTCATCACAAGTAACGAGTGTGGCGCCCTTAACTTCTTTCCGTGGCGCAAGCGCATCACGATGCCATTGATCTTTGGGGTTCGTGAGGGCAAGTCAATAGTGGGTGTCGGCAAATACTTTTTTCATTTTGCCGGGACGCCATAAACATAGTGATCGAGATTTTTATTCAAGTCCTTCGGCAATTTCTCCCACTCTTCGCTAGGCACTTCGCCGGCAAGCTCGAGCAAAGTTTCTTCGAGCGATCTTTCATCGGCAACTGTTTGCGTTTGAAGATTGAGTTTATACGCCGCAAGATTTTGTTTGATCGAAGC
>JABWAN010000148.1 GCA_013361015.1 Candidatus Zhuqueibacterota bacterium
CGCATAGGATTCGAAAGAATCATGCCGGTTTCCGTCATGCCGTATCTCTCCAACAAAACGTGCCCGCTGATTGCGCGCCACTTTGCTAAAACTGAAACCGGCAGCGCGGCCGAGCCAGAAACCATCAAACGCATGCGCGCACATGCCGCGGACATGGCCGCTTGCTTTGCTTTGGACGAGTTTTCCCACTCCGCAATCAACTTGGTATAGATCGTCGGCACTGCCATGAATAAGGTAAATCGTTCGGTGAGAAATTTTTCCCACACAGTTTTGGCGTTGAACTGAGGAAGCAGCTCACAAGCCGCGCCGGCCCACAAAGCGCAAGTGAGGACATTGATGAGACCATGAACATGGTGCAAGGGCAGTACGAGCAAAATGCGATCATCCGTGCGCCATGCCCACGCCGAGATCAGCGTTGTAACTTGTGCTTGAATGTTGCGATGTGTTGTGACGACGCCCTTGGGTTTGCTCGTGGTGCCGCTGGTGTAGAGTATAAGCGCGCGACGTTGCTCGGCAATGCGAGGCAGATTCGCTGCTGGTGTTGAAAAAATATCAGTCGTGAGACAAAAACGGCATGCTAATTTTTCGGCGAGGGGACGAAGCGTATCGGCAAATTCAGGAGCCGCGACGACAATGTCGGCGCCGGCATCGGTAAGAGCATATTCCAACTCCGTACGAGGATGCGAAACGGCCAACGGCACGGCGATACCACCGGCCTGCCATATTCCCCAAAGCACAGCTACGAAGTTGAAACTCGCAGGAATGAGAAAGGCAACGCGCTTCTCGTTGAGATCGGTGGTTCCCTCCAGTAAAGCCGAAGCCACTTGCCGCGCAGCCGTAAGCAAGTCACCGTAGGTGAAAGTTCCTTCGTGAGCAATAATCGCTGTGCGTTCGGAATGCCGGCGTGATCGTGCGCTGAGATCGCGCGCGGTCGCTTGTGCAGTGCCCTCGCTTTCTAGTACGATTGCTCTTTCCATGCGAGCAAGATACCGCGAGCCATGATGATTGTCAAGCGGTCCCTCAAAAACAAAACGGCAGAGATGAATTTCAGCGCTTCATCTCTGCCGTTTGCCGTTGACTGTGGTGAGTGACTCGTCTCACCGGAACAAGGAGAACTGCCATTATGGATTGAGAGCAATGAAAGCTCTGGCGCGAACGGAGATCGCCTCCAATCTCTCTCAACCACGTGGCCGCTTCAGAGTGCCCAGACCTTCCTTGGCCAGCACTGCCGACTCCTTGTTGCCATCAACCGCAGAACCACCCATAGGTTTTGCTGTTCGACTGCACTTGTTACTATAATCTCATTCCAGTGCCGCAAATTCGAAACTGGAGATTTTCAATGCTCACTGCGCAACCCTGTTACAGATGAGAGATCACGGCCTCGATACCTTCCAAGCGAATGCGCTAGTTTAGTACCGGACTTTTGGTTAATGTCATCTCTTCTTCTTCGTCGTCTTCCGCTTCTGCTGCACGGCTCCATCGATTGCGTGCCGCAGAAGCCAGGCGAAAAAATATCAAGCCAAACAAGCCCAAGCCGGCCCAAACGTAACTGGCTTGCAGCGTGTGGTCATCCGGCGCGAGCAAAGTCGCTTCGCCGTTCTCAGCGATTTGAAACTCCACAACGTTTTGGGCCGTCGAGGCCGCTTCCGTTCCGCCGTTGAATTCAAACTTCAACAATCTTTCACCGCTCACCAAAGTGCCTTGATGATGATGGCTCAACGGAATTTCACCAAAAAGCTCATTGCGCACGCGCAAGCGTTCCGGCGGACGCAGCATGGCATACCAGTGATAGATATAAAAGCGATCTGGCATTGCGCTCAGCGCCGCGGGCGAGCGAAACGCAAAGTAGGTGCTATCCGCAGTCAAGGTCTTGCCTTGGGCTGCTACCTGCACTTTTGTGGCGAAGTATGAAAGAATCATTGCCCGGCTTTGGGAAAGCTCGTCTTCGTCGAGGCGATGATCAGCATTGTGATCACACGCCGGCAGGGCTTCCAATATTGCGCGCGGTGAAATCTCTGCTTCCAGCCAAATTCCGCCTTTTACCAAACGTACTTTGGTTTTGGTGTCAAATTTTGATTCCACGCTGACGGTGTCTGCCAGCACGTTTCCGTACATGAGCACAACTAAAGTCAACGCCAACACTGCATAGCTTGATCGAATTCTCATCTTGCAAAACCTCTTTCCACAACTTTTTATGTACATGAATAGTTGAGCAACCGTTAAGATGCCTGCTCTTTTCGCAAACCCGATGCCAGTGTCACACACACAATGCTTCGCAGGTCAGCGGATCGGCGATATTTTCCCACGCGCCACGTTTCTCGGCCAGTTACGGCTCCGAACGGAGCAATAAGATTTTGAAACACGGCATTTCGTTGGAGAGACCAGCTTAATGCTGGAGGGCGTGAACGGCTCGCCCTGCGAGCACTTGGGAAAATTTTTCTCACCTGGAGTAACAAAATTTCTCAGAACGATACCTGCAAGCTCAAAGCAGGCAAGAAGCTGGCGCCATCGGCAGAGGGCATGAAACCGACACGTGGCTGGGGCTGATTCGGCATGAGCGTGAGCGCATCGAAGAACGAGTAGAGCCAAATTCCGGCGGTCAACAACGATGCGCCGTTGCGCGCGCGTGTCAGCGTGTTGTAGCGATTGTACGTGGATACGGCGCGGGAAACGGTTTGTGCGGAAAGGTAGTTCTTCCGCGCCGCCTCACGGCGCAGGTGCAAAGCGCCGGTCGCGATGAGACCCGCGCCGGCTGCGATCATCATAAAGCGCGCTTTTTTGTGTTGCTGCTTCTGCATTTGTCCCAGCCCCGGAAACAACAACGAGCGCAATGCCGCGGTCGGTCGTGGGTCCGGAATCACCAAGTAACGCATCTGTTCGCGATTGTGACCGTTGTTGGTGGCGAGATTTTCTTTGACCTCGCGCAAAAACTGCTGAATCTTGGGTGAGACGTAGAGCGAATCCAAACGCAAATTCGGCTCGAGCGAAAGCGCCGCTTCGAACTGCGCTTTGGCTTCGAAGAAGCTGCCCTCAGAATAGGCAATAATGCCGAGCACTTGATGAATCTCAATAACATTTTGCGGCGCAAGTTGGCGCCAATCGCGCAGGGCGCGTTCGCCTGCGGACTTCGCGGCTATGTAATTCAATTGCTGGAAGGCCGTACGCATTTCTTCAAATGGTGTTCCCACTTCTTGCGCGTGCGCAACCGTCACCACGAACAGCGCCGCCCAGGTGGAGATTACTTTTTTGAAGCTTTGCATTGCATTGCTATTCATCAGGATATGCCTAACTGTCGGAGTCGTGCCAGTCGTTTTGAACACTCCGGTTCTCTATAGAATAGAGGCTAAATCATACGGATGCGGATTTTGTTAGCCGAGAGTTACAATCCTGCTGCAAGCGAGAATTACTCGAAATGAAAGCTCAAATTGTTGCTTGCGCTTCATAGGCACGTATGCTACATTCGGCCACATTTCGCGAGTGTACGAATCATCTAATTTCGGTGTGACTTATATAATGGCAAACGCTATTACCACAACCCCTATCGCATCGCGCGAGCCGGCGCAAATCGTCGATGCTGGCCTCATTTCTCAAGAGATTCCACTGGAGCAGCGCACCGACGTGACCGTCGACGAGCTAAAGTAGCGAGCTAACGCATTTATGGATCATCGCGTATTCCTCTTCAACTATCGCAGCTATACCCCCATCCCTCTTCTTATTGCCATTCTAATCCTGGCGGAACCGACACCCGCAAGTTTGCTCGGCGGCTTTGCACTCGCGCTGCTAGGCGAAGGCTTGCGCATTTGGGCGGTACGTCATGCCGGAGGCGCAACGCGCACCACCAGCGGCGTGGGCGCAGGCGCGGTGCTTATCACACACGGGCCGTTTGCATACGTACGCAACCCGCTCTATCTCGGCAATTTTTTATTGAGCCTCGGGCTCTGCCTCATGTCCTGGGCGTGGATGCCGTGGATGCTGTTCCTCTTCATCGCACTCTTCGGCTGGCAATATTGGAGTATCATCTCGCTCGAAGAAGAACATCTCCAACAACGCTTCGGACAAGCATACACGGAATACTTGCGAGACGTTCCTCGCTTTCTCCCTCGCCTTACGCCTTTTCGCAAGCAAGCACTGCAAGTCATGCCGCTCGCACGCGCGCTCAAGATTGAAAAGAACACGCTTTTCAGTTTCACTGCGGTAGTGCTGGCTATTTTTTTAATATGGATGGTTCGATCAATGCATTAGTGCGCGATTACTTTGCTGCTTCAACAAGCCCTCACTGCAATCATCCAACGATTTTATAAACCACATGTCCAACCTACTCATCGTCGCCGGCGAAGCCAGTGGTGACTTGCACGGCGGACGGCTCGTGCAGTCTCTCAAAGCATTGGCGCCGGCATGCAATGTCTACGGCATTGGCGGCGAACAAATGGCGCGCGCCGGCATGGAGCTGCTCTTCCACATTCGCGACATGGCCGTGGTGGGATTTACGGAAGTCATTCGCCATTTGCCGTTTCTGCGTCGCGTGATGCACACGTTGGAAGAAGAAATCGAAAGACGCAGACCGAGCGTAGCGATCTTGATCGATTACCCCGGTTTCAATTTGCGCCTGGCGGAACGTTTGCGCGCGCGAGGCATCAAAGTGCTTTTTTATATCGCGCCGCAAGTATGGGCGTGGGGCGCGGGGCGCATTCCGAAAATGGCGGGGGTGTTGGATGAAATGGCCGTCGTGTTCCCGTTCGAAGTGGAGTTGTTTGAAAAGGCAGGATTGCCCACGACTTTTGTCGGCCATCCTTTGTTGGAAGGTTTGGCGCCGCAACTTTCGCGCGCGGATTTTTTCCAACGCTGCGCGTTTCATGAAGGCCGTCCCCTGCTCGGCTTATTGCCCGGCAGTCGAGCACATGAAATCGCGCGGCTCTTGCCGGACATGATTGCCACCGCGCAAATGCTGAAAGAACGCCTGCCGCAACTGCAAATCGGCCTCGCGCAAGCGCCGAACTTGCCGCGCAGTTTATATCAACGCCATCTCTCCGATCCTGCGATCACTCTGATCGAAAATGCCACTTATGAATTGATGCGCGACAGCACGGCTTGCCTCGTGTGCTCCGGCACCGCCACGCTCGAAACTGCCTGCTTCGGCACGCCGCTCGTGATCGTGTATCGCATCTCGCGGCTCTCCTATGAAATCGGCAAACGTTTGGTGAAGCTGCCGCACATCGGTTTGGTCAATGTCGTCGCCGGCCGTAAAATCGCGCCGGAGCTGGTGCAAAATGCTTTCACCCCCGATGCCGCGGCTGCTGCGCTCTGGCCATTTCTCCACGATCAAACCGCGCGCGCACGTATGAGCGCCGAGCTGATTCAAGTGCGTGAACGCCTCGGCACACCGGGCGCGAGCATGCGCGCAGCAAAGATCGCGTTGCGCCTCGCCGGCATTTCAGTTGAAGCAGAGGCCAGCACGCCTATGCAAGAAAGCAAGCCTTTCATGCAATGATTGCGGCCTCAAGAGTCAATGAGAAGTCGCATATGAAATGTTAGCGAGCCGCCCTTTTCACCAATCCACCAATCCATAAATCCACGAATCCAACAGTCCAAGCATTGGAGACATACATGAAGTTCAATCTTGCCTGTGTGCAATTCCGTTCGCGTTTGGGAGAGATTGATTACAACCTCGCGCAGATGGCGGAATGGTGTGCACGCGCCGCCGCAAGGAACATTGCCGTTGTCGTTTTTCCGGAAGCGTGCCTCACGGGCTATTGCCGTCCGCGGCAAATGGCGGAACTGGCGCAACCCTTCGCAGATGAGTTGCAAATGCGCGTAGCGAAGATAGCGCGTGCGAATAACGTACTCTTCACCTTTGGCATGCCGGAGCGCGAGGGCGACGCGACATACAATTCGATGATCGCCATCGACGCAAACGGTGAGATACTTGGCCGCTATCGTAAAATGCACTTGTGGGCCGCGGAAAGCAAATGGGCCAAGGCCGGCGACGAGTATGTTACTTTCAAAGCCGAGCTGGCGCACTTCGGTATGTGGCTGTGTTATGATACGCGCTTTCCGGAAGTCGCGCGCGTGCATGCGCTGCGGGGTGTGGAAGTGGCGCTCGTGGCAAGCGCGTGGCGTTCTTCGCACGTGGAAGAATGGCGCTTGTGCGCCCGCGCTCGTGCAATTGACAATGGCATCTTCATCGCCGGCAGCGACGCCGTGCTCGCAGCCGATCATTTCAGTTGCGCTGGCGGCAGCATCATCGCCGGCCCGGATGGCAGCGTGCTCGCATTGGCGGCGAAAGGGCAGGAAGGCATGATCGTCGCGGAGATTGATACCGTCGCGCTGTATGAACGCAGAAAAGATTTGCCGCTGCTGCAGCAGCGCAGGCCGGAGTTGTATGGGGAGGTGTCAGACGGATTTCAATACTTCTCTATTTGATGGCGGCGCTTTGCGAGAGAGAAAGCGCTTGACGGACAACATTGAATGAAGTACCATTGCCGTGAGAGAATCGCATTCACACTCCCGGAGAAATCATGCGCACTTTAGCCCAAGACCTCACGCCCGAAATGGAAACGCAGCTCATCCGGCTGCTGCGTACACGCTCGCCCGCGCAAAAGCTCAAGCGCTTTTCCGGCTTGTGGGAATTAGCGCGGCAGCTTATGTTGAGCGACATTCGCGCGCACTTTCCGCAAGCTTCGCCGCGTGAATGGCATCGGCAAATGCTGTTGCGCCGGCTTGGCCGGGAAAAGAGCGAGCAGATTTTTTCTAAAAACCATGCGCCGTCTTCGCGGGAGGCTGAGATGAACGAGATTCAAATTATCGTGGCCGTGACGCAGCGGCTCGAGGCTCTGAATGTTCCCTATTTTATCACCGGCGGCATCGCGAGCATTACTTATGGCGAGCCGCGCCTCACCGACGATGCCGATCTTGTCATTCGGATTTTTCCCTTTGCCGTGCCGCGTTTAGTGGCGGCTTTTGAATCGGATTTCCTCGTGAGTCTCGACTCCGTGAACGATGCAGTGGCGCAGCATTATGCTTTCAACTTCATACACATTGCCACCGGCTTCCGCATTGACTTCTATCCGATTTCCGACGATGATGATTTGGACATCGACAGCTTTGCGCGCCGGCAACGCAAAGAGAGCGGCGCCGGCGAAGTGTGGATGGCAAGCGCGGAAGACGTCATTCTCGCCAAGCTACGTTGGTTCAAAAAGGGCGGCAAAGTTTCGGAGCAGCAATGGCGCGACGTGCTCGGCGTGCTCAAAGTGCAAGGCCCGCGGCTCGACTTTGCTTATCTCACCGGGCAAGCGCAGCGCTTCGGTTTGGCGGACTTATTAGAGCGCGCGCGTGAAGAAGCCGGAGAAATAAGCGCAACATAAAACACTGCATATTCACGTTCTCCCACACCACCACTATCTCGCACGAGCCTAAAATAATTTTGCCAAAAGAAAAAGGCTTTGTTCGTTTCTCAACGAACAAAGCCTTTCTATTTCAATTCTTCTTCACGCGCTCATAAATTGCCCGAGAAAAATTTCACCGAAGCGGTGGCGAGGTCGAGCAGCGGGCCGAAGGCAATACCGAGAATGAAGGTCGGAATGGCGAACACGGCGAGCAAAACCGTGGCAGCCCATGAGACCGAGAGTTTCGTAGTCACAGGTTGCGCGGGCGTTTCGAGATACATGGCCTTGAAGATGCGCGCATAGTAATAAAGCGAGATTACGGTGTTGAGGATCGCTACGATGGCAAGCCAATAAAATTGCTCGTTGCCGCGAATGATCGCCGCGAGCAGATAAAATTTTCCAACAAACCCAACCGTCACCGGCAAACCCGTGAGCGAAAAGAGAAACAGCGTCATGCACGCAGCCACCGCGGGCGCGCGGAAACCCAAGCCGCGATAATCTTGAATGCGCTCGCTGCCGATCAATTCCTGCACGACGATCACCACGAGAAACGCGCCGAGGTTCATGAGATAATACGCCACGAGATAAAACATCGTCGCATTGATGCCCTCCGGTGTGAGCAGCACGACTCCCATCAAAGCATAACCCGCGTGCGCAATGCTCGAATAAGCGAGCAGGCGTTTGAGATTGTTCTGCGAGATCGCGACGAGATTGCCGAGCGTCATCGTTGCCGCGGAAACGACTGCGAGCAGTTGTTGCCAGTTCACGCCTGCGATAGCGGACCACGCCGTCGCGTCGCCATTTGCAGTCGAAAGGCCGGTGGTCACGAAGCGAATGAGCAATGCGAAACCGGCAGCTTTCGGGCCGACGCTAAAGAAAGCTGTGACCGGCGTGGGGGAGCCTTCATAAACGTCCGGCGTCCAAAAATGAAACGGCACTGAAGCGATTTTATAACCGAAGCCGCCGAGGATGAGCAAAAACGCGACGAACAGCGTGAGCGGATTGGGTGCGCTTGCTGCAAGGCTCTGCGCAATCTCGTGAATATTGAGCGTGCCGGTGAGACCGTAGAGCAACGAGAAGCCATACAACATCAAGCCCGTGGAAAACACGCCGTAGATCGTGTACTTCAAGCCCGCCTCGCTTGAGCGCTTCACAGTTTTGAGATACGTGGCAAGCGCGAACGAGGTGATGCTCACGGTCTCAATCGCGATGAAGATGGTGAGCAGACTCGTGGCCGACGCCATCCAAAACATGCCGAGCGTGGTGGCGACGAGCAGAATGAAATACTCGCCCACGTTGCGGCCTGCGAACTCGAGCGAAGAATACGAGAGAAACACCACCATAATCATGCTGGCGAGAAAGATCAGCTTGAAGAAAATGGCGAAGCGGTCCACGGCCATCATGTTGTTAAAGATTCCCATGGCCGGCTCGTTGTATTGCGCGATCACCGCGATGACTGCGATGATGCCGCCCACGATCGTGACAATGCCGAGCCACGGCGTTTGTTCGCGTTTGATGATGATGTCCATAATCATCAAGACGAGCATCAAACCCGCGAGCACGAACTCCGGCAGGAAGTGTCCGAGGCTTGCAATGTTATCTTGTATGCGTGCAGAGAAATCCATTTCGTTCCTTTCAACTTCTCTCAGCGAGAATTTCTTGCAGAGCGGAACTCACCGGCGGCAAGGTTTCGCCGATGAGCCCTTCGGCTTTCAACCAAAAGCCGGGGA
>JABWAN010000149.1 GCA_013361015.1 Candidatus Zhuqueibacterota bacterium
CTTATTATGCTCTCCGCTTGCGGCAGCAGCAAAAAACTCAGTGATCCCAAAATTCTGGAGCCGTGGGTAGGCGCTTGGCGTGGGCAGGGCTTGCGCGACAATCGCACCGATCCGCTGCAACAATGGACCCTGCAACTCGAGCTCAAAGACGGCAAGCTCGCCGGTGTGATGAACGACGAGTTGGGCGAGATGCGCGACATCAAATTGAAAGAAGTCTACGTTTCCGAGGGTGAGCTTTTTTTTCAGTTGAGCTACGAATCCAGTCGCGGCTTGCACGTGCTTTATCGCCATCAAGCGCGCATGCGGGGGGACAAGCTGTTGAGCTTGTTCGAAGGCAAGGAAGGTGGGAAATCCTTTGCGGGTAAATGGGAAGCGAAACGGCTCTATGAAAACGACGCGGCGAAGAAATAGCGAGCCTCGCCGCCGAAGCGACGTGCAAGACGTTACACCTAGACAACTTCATTGCCCACGAGATACGCAAGTACCAGGCAAGCTTTTCGCGTATTTTGTGGGCAAAGATTTTTGGCATTTTATTCCGAGCAGAAATTTTCATTTCGCCGCACTATTCTCCTCTCATCCACACCAACATCTCTCCCGGCGTACGGTTATCCCATGCGAAGTAGGGAATTGCTTTAATGGAGACTTGCTCGTAGCGAGGCGGCGCGCTACGGTAAAGCGCTCCCTCATAGTCCGAAGCAACGCGACGTTGCGCCATTCCACTGATCATGGCCACACCGCCGAGCAGACCTTTCTCGAATTGCGCAGTCAGCTTCGCGTTGCGTGGCAGGAAAAGATCATTCAGATTTTTTCCGTTGTCTGCTTCCTCCAAACAATAAACTAACGGCCCGGCCTGCAATGCCACACGCCCGCGATTTGCGGCCACTTCGGGAGGTGCGTACACGCGTTCGATGGGCATCGGCAATCGCAATTCCACCACCTCATTCGATTCCCATAGGCGCCGCACACAGACATAGCCTCGCTGCAGTGCCGCATATAGCGGAACCGTTTCGTCATTGATTTTCAACTCGGCCGCACGGCACCAAGTCGGAATGCGCAAGGCCAGTGTGAATTCCGCCGGCGCCTCCAGGTGAAAACGCAGCCGGACGTGCTCGTCCCACGGATAGTTGGTTTCTTGGCTGAGCGTGATGGCATGCTTGTCTAATTTGAAATGAGCACGGCTCGCAGCGTAAAGATGAACGTAAAGCTCATCTTCCCTCTGCGAATAGATGAACTGGCCGAAGGCAGCGAGCAAGCGCGCGATATTCGGCGGGCAGCAACTACAGTGATGCCATTTCCAACGATGATGATTGCCGCGACTCGCCAGTGGATTCTCATAAAAAAATGTATCGCCCGCCAGCGCCACGCCGCTGAGCACACCATTGAACAAAGCGCGCTCGAGCACGTCGGCATAAACACCATCGGCCTCGATTTGCAGCATGCGATGCGCGCATAAACATAGTGCGATCGCGGCGCACGTCTCCGCGTATGCTGTTTCATTCGGCAGATCGTAATCCGAAGTATAACCTTCGTTCGCGCGCGACGAGCCGAGGCCGCCGGTGACATACATGCGTCTCTCCGCCACGTGCTGAAAAAGGTTGCGGCACAACGCGAGCAGTTCATGATCATCATATTCTGCTGCGAGGTCCGCCATTGCGCAATACAGGTACATGCCGCGCACCGCATGGCCAACGGGCACGCGCTGCTCGCGCACGGGCACGTGCGATTGCGTATACTCGTGCGTCTTTGCCCAATAATCATGCGGGTTTTCGCCGCGCGCCGCGGCTTCCAGATCAAAATAATGCGGCTGCCGGCCGCGTTCCTCCACGAAATACTTTGCCAATTCGAGATAACGCCGCGTGCCGGTCGCGCGCGACAATTTCACCAGCGCCAATTCAATCTCTTCGTGCCCGCAATAACCGCGTCTTTGTTTCTCGCCAGTGCCGAATACTTTTGCTATGTAGTCCGCATATCGACACGCGACTTGCAAGAAATGCTCGCGACCGGTTGCTTGATAATGCGCTACTGCTGCTTCCATCAAGTGGCCGGCGCAATACAGCTCGTGCCCATCGCGCAGATTCGTCCAGCGTAATTGCGGTCGCACGACGGTGAAATGCGTATTGAGATAACCGTCGGGTTGCTGCGCGCGCGCGATGAGTGCAATGAGATCTTCAACACGCTGCTCGATCTCCGCGTTGGGGTGCGTGATCAAGCTGTAGGCCGCGGCTTCGAGCCACTTCGCCACATCCGAATCCCAAAAGACATGCGGCTCATTCGGCATGCCCGGCTTCCAATCCAGCCTCCAAGCAGCGAGACGCCCGGTTTCACCGCAACGCCGGTAGACCGTTGGAATCGTGACGCGCGCATTAATCAGTTGGCGTTCGTACCAGAAGCCGCTGGTAAGCTGCACGTGTTGCCAGGAGAGAGGAGTGAGTGTGTGCATAAAAGAACTCGAGTGCCTGGAGTTGTTGAGAAAAACGCATCGCGATAATATTGAATGCAACGTTGCGGCGCAATTGAAAAGTGCTCGCCCCAAAAAATCTGTTGTAATCCGGTTCATCACATAGTATCTTTTTGCAGGAACAAATCCCCTCTTCCAGGATAGTGCTTGCACTTTGCTTTCTCACGCTCATTCGCCATTCACGAACCCAGCAAGCATGCTTTGGTATCCATTCCCCTTGTTTGCGCGACGTCTTTTCCTCTTGTGAAGGTCCGGAACATGGTCGACATCCCCACTCTCACCGAGCGTCTCGATCACTTATATGAATTTGATCGCGAGCCGGTAGCGGAAAATAAACTGCAAGGCGCGGGTAATTTCATCGGCGTGTTTTCGGGCGAGCACATTGCAGGCACGGAGTTCGTCATCGGCCCGCTCTTCGTCGCACACGGCGTTTCGGCGTTTGATCTCTTCACCGGACTCTTTGTCGGCAACCTGCTTGCGGTGTTGAGTTGGGCGTTCGTCGTTGCGCCAATCGCAGTCAAAACGCGTTTGAATCAATACTGGCTGCTGCGCAAAATCGTCGGGCCACATCTCCTCTTTGCGTATAACATTGTCAACGCGCTCATGTTTTGTTTTCTGGCGGGATCGATGATTTCGGTTTCGGCCACGGCCGTCGGCTTGCCGTTCGATATGACCATGCCGAGTTTGAACGACATGTATCCGAACAGCCTCACGTGGGTCGCGGTGGTGCTCGGCATTGGCGCAGTGGTGACGCTCGTCGCGATTCTCGGTTTCGAAAAGCTCGCGCAGTTTTCCAAAATTGCCGCGCCGTGGATGTTGCTCGTATTCATCGCTGCGGCGCTTGCGGTGTTACCGCAATTGGGCGTGACGAGTTTCCCGGATTTTTGGCGCGTGGCGAATGAAAAAATTTGGACCGGCGTTTCGCTCGCCGGACAAACCCAATTCACGTTTTGGCACGTCATGTTTTTCGCGTGGTTCTGCAACATGGCCATGCACCTTGGCATGGCCGATCTCACGTTGCTACGTTATGCGCGCAAATGGCAATACGGTTTCGCGAGCGCGTTCGGCATGTATCTCGGGCATTATGTGGCGTGGATCTGTTCCGGCATTTTGTGCGCCGCGGCATTGGGCAATGTTGCGCCCGGCCCGATTGCTTATCTCGGCGCGGGCGTTGCCGGTGCGATTTGCGTGGTAATTGCGGGATGGACGACGGCGAATCCGACTTTGTACCGCGCGGGTCTCGCGCTGCAAACCGCAACACCAAATTGGAAACGCTGGAAAGTGACGCTCGCCGCCGGCGCTGCAACAACGCTCGCTGCACTCTTTCCCGCATTGATGATGAGGCTGCTTGACTTCGTTGCGCTTTATGGTTTATTACTCATGCCGATGGGCGCGATCATCTTTGCGGATTATTGGTTGATTCCGAAATTGCGCTTGCAGCAAAACTTTGCGGAGTTGAAGAAGCTCGCTTTCAGTTGGCCTGCGGCATTAACGTGGGGCTTGACGTTGTTGCTCGCGTTTGCGCTGCCGCTGGAAATTTTCTTTAAAGGCCTGCCCGCGTGGTTCTGCGCGGTGGCGTTGTATCTCGGGTTCAGTTTTATTCAACAAAAAAGTTTTGCGGGAGGGAAGGTATGAAGAAGGTGATGATAGTGGTTGCGTTGCTCGGGCTGGCATTGATCGTGATTCCGGCAATGCTCGTTTTTATGAATCGATTGAGTTGGCAAACGCACGCGCACTTGATGTTGCTCGGAACGATATTGTGGTTCGTTGCCGCGCCGTGGTGGATGCGTGAGGTGGAAAAGTGACAGGAAACCTTTTAATGGAAAATTTTTTCAAGCACAGAAAGCAATTGCGAGACGCGAACGATTCTCACGTTTTGATATTGTTTGACTGGAAAGTGCTTGAAGTTTTTGGTCACCAAATATTCTGCGTTGCCGACTACCGCTGTTTCGAGAAAAACATTGTCGCCAGGATCTTTACAAGCAATGAGGTTTTCTGAAATTTGTACAAATTCGGAGAGCGTGATTAAGCTATCGAGAAAGTTTCCCGCTTTTTCATTGGGAACGTGAGGATGGTGCAGCAGGATTTTCGTGTATTCTGCGAAGATCGGGTTCGAAGCAATGAGGTCAAATTGCCCATGAAGCCACCGATCAATAAGCTTGGCGGGAGCGCCTCGCGGATTGCCCAAGCCGGAAACCAAAATATTTGTGTCAATGACGACCTTCAATGATCGTCTCCCAATCACTTTCGAGGATAAGCAGCCTTGCGGTACTCTCGAATTCTTCTATTCAAGTCTGTTTCGTCAATGCCGCCTCTCGCAGCGACTTCCGTGCGGATTTCTTGAACGAGTTGTTTCAGTTGCTCACGTTCCGTTTGTTTGGAAAACAGATAAGATTCGAGCGCGGCTTGCATGACCGCAGTGACGTTCCCGTCGAAGCGCTTTTCCGCGATTTCTTGCAGCGGTTGCGAAAGCTGCGAAGGAATTTTTACGGTAATTTCGATCATGTATGGCTCCTGAATTAATTACACCTCAATTGTAGAAAAAAAACGGATGACAATCAAGATGAAGTTCATAACCGCATCTCTCTGTTTAAGCTTTTTGCTGTTACTCGCCACATCTACTCTTGCTCAAGAGCCGCAAGCGCACGGCACACTCCAATTCGAAATCCGCGATCTTGATTCAAATGTTCTGTTACCCGGCAAGCTCGTCTTCTTGCGTGAAGGCAAACCTTTTGAATTAGGCGTGAAATCCGAAGGCCTTGTTGCGAGCCGCCAGAGCACGATTTACACCGGCGACGGCAAAGGCTCGGTGAAAATTCCCGTGGGCGAGTATGAAGTGTGGGCCGGCCGCGGACTTGAATATTCCGCGGACGTGCATCACGTGAAGATTACGCCCGAAGCGGAAGTGCAACTCACGGCGCGTTTGCGGTGCGAAGTCGATACGCGCGGTTACGTTGGCGGCGATATGCACTTGCACACGCTCACACACTCGGGCCACGGCGATGCGAATGTTGATGAGCGCATCATTTCGTGCATCGGTGAAGGCTTGGAATGGGCCGTGGCAACGGATCATAACCATCACACGGACTATGGGCCATTCACTCAAAAGCTCGGACTCACGGCACACATGGCCACCACCATCGGCAATGAAGTGAGCACGCCCATCGGCCACTTCAATGCGTATCCCGTGCCGCTGCTCGATCCTCCCATTAAGCATGATTTGAAAAACGCGAACGAGCTTTTCAAAATCATCCGCACGCTGTCGGCCGCGGCCGTGATTCAACTCAATCATCCGCGCTGGCCCGGCGCGGCGTATTTCACGGAGGTCGACCTCGATGAGAATTTTGCGACGAGCACGAATCCGAATTGGAGTTGGGATTTCGATGCGCTCGAAATCCTCAATGAGAATCGCGGCCTCGGATGGATCGCCGAAGCGGAGAACCCGGTCTCGGTCAAACAAGATTGGTTCAACCTGCTCAACAGCGGACAACGTTTCACCGGCGTAGGCAATTCCGACAGCCACCACGTGAATGAAATACTTGCCGGCGTGCCGCGCAATTATATTGCGAGCACGAGCGATGACCCTGCACAGTTGAGTGAGGCCGAGCTGGTGCAGAGCCTCAAACAGAAAAACGTATCGGTCAATCGCGGCTTGTACGTGCAATTCTCCGCAAGCGAAGGCGCACCGATTGGTTCGCAAATTTCCATGACGAATGGCAAAATGGATTTTCACATTCGCGTGCAGGCCCCGCGTTGGATCGCATGCGACACGGTGCAGCTTATCGGCAACGGCGAAGTGGTCGAAACGTTTGCCGTGGCTACAAAGGACAGCGTTGAGCGTTTCAATCGCACCATCACCGTCACGCCGAAAGTTGACGCGTGGTATCTCGTGATTGCGAGCGGAGCGAAATCAATGGCCCCGCTCGTTCATGATGCGCCCGTGCCCGTTACGCCGCTGGGATTTACCAATCCCATTTGGGTGGATGCCGAGGGCGACGGCAAATTCACTTCCGTGTACGAACGCGCAGTTGCAACGGTACGCGCGCATGCCGCGCAACCCGCTGAACTTGTGGGTTTGTTATCCTCACAACCTGCCATGATGAAGGCTGCGGTCGGCTTTATGGAGCAGAATGTCGTTGAGCATGAGACCGAGATTCTCACGCAACTGCTCGCACACGCAGACTTGGATTTGCGTTTGGCGATCTACAGGCAACTCGGCAGCAAAAAGGAACCGCAAGCCAAAGCCGCTTTGCAAAGCGCCGCGACCCATGCGCAATCACCGCTCGAAAAAATGCGCATCGCACTCGCGCGCGTGGCGCAGGGCGAAAGAGCGCAATGGCAAATCGTTTTGCAAAACGCGGCACAAGTTAAGGATCGTCGTTTTCTCCATGCGGCGTTTCGCAATCATCCGCGCAAGAAACCGCTCATGAATTGGCAAGTGCTCGGCCCGTTTCCATACAAAGGCGAGCACGGGCTTGAAATGAAACACAGCGTGGAAAAGCAAATCTATCCGAACGCGATGTACTTGAACAGCGCGGGCAAAAGAATCCGCTGGCAAAAAGCGCCGGCGCCCATCGGCGGCTTGATGGATTTGATTAAAATTTTCGGTGCGTATGAAAAGGCCAATGCCTATGCCTCCACTGAGTTCACGGCCGCGGCGAGCGGTGAAATGCTCTTTCTGCTCGGCAGCGACGACGGCGTTGCGATGTGGCTGAACGGCAAAGAAGTGCATCGCAATGACGCGCATCGCGCTCTCACGCCCGGCGCGGATATCGTGATCGCGCCCGTGCAGCAAGGCGTGAATACGCTTCTGCTGAAAATCGAAAACGGCGGCGGCGGTTGGGGATTTATTTTGGAAGCCGTGGATGTGAGGGGATGGATGAGGTGAGTTCGAAGCGTCACACTTTACACGTTACACGAAGCGGTGTAACGTGCTCTTTAAAAGATCTAATTCGCACCCAAGAGGTTTTATGCATTACGAAGTCTTCACTGCCCCGTGGATTGCAGCGTGGGCGCAGCGCATCAATCAAAACGCCGCATACAAACTAGCTGCGCGACAGTGGGAGTGGCCGCTCCTTTTAGTATTGGAAAAAGACGCGGACGCCGGCGTCGCGCACGAGCGCCGAGTCTATCTCGATCTCTTTCACGGCGAATGCCGTGAAGCGCGCGAAGCCGCGCCGCAAGATTTCACCAACGTGCCCTATGCCCTCAGCGCCTCGCTTGCGCATTGGCAAGAAATTTTGAACGGCGCACTCGATCCGCTCATGGCCATTGCGCGAGGTAAACTGCGTCTGCAAAAAGGCAGTCTCTTCACGCTCGCGCGTTACAGCGCCGCGGCAAAACAATTGGTCGCAACCGCGCGCGAAGTTGATACGCTCTTTCCCAATGAAGCCGCCCCGCAAAATTTTCCGGCAAACACCAACGGCGTTTTTATTTCCACAAGAGAAGCTTTTGCCACCACAAGCGCACGCGGTTTGCGCCACGATATTCTGCCCATGCGCCTTTATCACAAAGCAAAAAAGCTCGGCGTGTGGGATCCGCGCGATCTTGATTTCAGTCGCGATCGCGAAGATTGGCAAAAACTCAATGACGGCGAGCGCACCGTCGTGCTCCATCTCACCACGCTCTTTCAAACCGGCGAAGAGTCGGTCACGCTCGACTTGCTGCCCGTGCTGCTCGTCATGGCAAAAGAAAACCGCCTCGAAGAAGAAATGTATCTCTCCACTTTCCTCTTCGAAGAAGCCAAGCACACCGAATTCTGCGGCCGCTTTCTCGATGAAGTCACCGGGCCGCACCGCGAGCTCTCGCACTTTCACACGCCCGCGTATCGCAAACTTTTTTACGAAGAGCTGCCCTCCGCCATGCAAGCGTTGCTGCACGACTCCTCTCCCGCTGCGCAGATTCGCGCCGCGGCCACTTACAACGTGATGATCGAAGGCACACTCGCCGAGACCGGTTATCACGCGTATTACGCCATGCTCGAACGCACCGATCTCATGCCCGGCTTGCGGCGCGGCATTGGTTTGCTCAAACGTGACGAATCACGGCACATTGCGTATGGTATCTACTGGCTCTCGCGCTTGCTCGCCGAAGACGCCGTGCTCTGGCTCGTGCTCGAGCAACGCATGGCGACTTTGCTCGAGCTCGCTCTGCAAAGCATCAACGAAGTGTTCGATCTCTACAATCCCATGCCTTTCGGGTTGCAGCGCGAAGAGTTCATAAACCACGCGCTGCAACAATTCAGCACGCGCATGTCGCGACTCGAACGCGCGAAGTCGCAAAGCGTGGCGGAGATCGAACAGGAGCACGAAGAAGAAATCTGAGCTTTTTGTTAGGGCTTGTCGCTGCTTCACCTAGGGCTGATCTTTGCTTGTTTACCTCGCCTTTAATTTTTTAAGCTAGCTGACTTCAAAGCGACGGCATCCCGCGGCCCAACGCTTATTTTCAAATTTAATTTTTTCAAGCTGGGAAAATTACATTTACACCATGGCCAAGCCGTGGTTGAGTACGCAAACAACTTTGATCGCCAACTTGCATTTCGCGCATGCGCCGATTATATTGCGGCCATTCGCACAAGCACAATGCGCACGGAAAGTTTGACTTCACACAGGAGACAACACCATGACGCTCGATGAATTGATTCGCAG
>JABWAN010000150.1 GCA_013361015.1 Candidatus Zhuqueibacterota bacterium
ATATGCAAGCGAAGGCAAGGCTTGCCGCACGTGTTCCGCGGTCAATATTTCTTCTTCAGTCATGATCATCAAACGCTCGATGCTGTTGCGCAATTCGCGCACGTTGCCGGGCCAGGTGTGCGACAGGAGTATTTGCTGCGCCTCGGCATTCAAGCTTTTGGGCCGCCGGCCATATGCATTCGCGATCTGCCGCAAAAAATATTGCGCGAGCAGAGCAATGTCATTACCACGTTCACGCAGGGGCGGCACTTCAATGGGCAGCACCGCGAGGCGAAAAAACAGATCATCGCGAAATCTGCCCGCGCGAATTTCGGCTTCGAGATTTTTGTTCGTGGCGGTGATGACGCGCACGTCGAAGCGGATGGCTTGCGTGCCGCCCACGCGGAGCAATTCGTTCTGCTGCAACACGCGCAGAAGTTTGGCTTGCGTTTCAAGCGCCATGTCGCCGACTTCATCGAGGAACAATGTGCCGCAGTGCGCTTGTTCGATCAAACCGATCTTTCTCTTCGTTGCGCCCGTGAAGGCGCCGCGCTCGTGGCCGAACAACTCGCTCTCGATCAACTCGCGTGGAATGGCGGCGCAGTTGACGCGCACGAACGGGCCGCGCGCGCGCAAGCTTTGGCGATGAATCGCTTCGGCGACCAACTCCTTGCCCGTGCCGTTCTCGCCGGTAATGAGCACGCGCGCTTCCGAAGGCGCGGCCTTTTGAATCGCGTGCCGCAATTGCTGCATCGCCGGCGCTTCGCCGATCATCTCGCCGGCTTCGCCCACACGTTGCCGCAACGTATCGCGCTCGCGTTCGAGTTCGAGGCGATGCGCGACGTGCTGAACTTCGAGCAACACGCGCTCGGGCTGAATCGGCTTTTCGAGCAAATTATACGCGCCGCGCTGCGTGGCTTGCACTGCGAGTTCGATGTCCGCGTGCGCGGAAATCATCACCGTAGGAATGGCGAAATGTTGCTCTTGCATGCGCTGCAAAACTTCCAGGCCGGTCATGCCGGGCAAACGCATGTCGAGCAGGATGAGATCGACGGTTTGCTGCTGCAACAGCGCGAGTGCGTCCTCGCCGGAGCTCGAAGTGAGCACGTGATGGCCGGCGTCTTTCAGCAAACCGCCGAGCATGGCGCGAATTTGCGGCTCGTCATCGACGACTAAAATTTGGAGGGGCATGAGAGATTTGTTGAGGAAAGAAACGCGCCGCCGCGCTTTTGTCATTCCGAAGGAATCTTTTCAAATCAAACCAATGTGATTATACTGAAAAAGATTCCTCCGGAATGACATGAACTGGGAGGCGGTGTTCCAATTTGCAAATGAACTTCTGCGACGCGGCCAGCTTGAAAATATCAATGCGGTGGCGCGAGGCCATCGCTTTGAAGTCAGCTCGCTTGAAAAGATAAAAGCCAGGTAAACAAGCAAAGATGAAACCGAGGTGGAGCAGCGACGCAACATAAAAAGCCGTATGAGTATTGTTGCATTGCCAAAAGTTTTGCGCCTGAAGGCGCTACCACGAGCGTCAGGCCGGCAGCGGGTGAAAATTCAAGAAGTGCCGAATTTGATCCGCTTCGGGTTGGCGTGCGCGCAGTTTCACGATGACGCGATCGTCTTCGAAGCGGCGTTCGAGCACGTTGGCCATGCGATGAATGCGCGCGAGCAAGGCCGGCTCGGCAATCGGCAATTCGGCTTCGAACTCCACGACGTTCGCGGTGGCAAACTCGACGATGCGCTCCTGCAGTTCATGCAAAAACATTTTGCGCTCCGCGGAGATCATCACCGCGGGCGCGTATTCGTTGCGCAAGCGCGTAATCAAGCCCGGCTCGTGCAAGGCATCCACTTTGTTGAAGACGTGCAGCACGGGATATTCGCCCAGTTCCAACTCATTGAGCACTTCGCGCACGGTTTTAATGTGCTGCTCGAAATCCGGATGCGTGACATCGATCACGTGCAGCAGCAGTTCCGCCTCACACGCTTCTTCGAGTGTGCTCTTGAACGAAGCGACGAGATCATGCGGCAGCTTGCGAATGAAGCCGACGGTGTCGATCAATAAAATTTCGCCGACGTCTTTGTGAAAACCATTGCTCTCATTGCGCAGCGCGCGCACGGTCGGATCAAGCGTGGCGAACAAACGATTCTCCACGAGCACTTGCGCTTCGGTGAGCGCATTCAGCAGAGTCGATTTGCCCGCGTTGGTGTAGCCGACGAGCGCGACTTTGAACACGCCTTCGCGATGTTGGCGTCGCACCGCGCGTTGGCGTTCGATCTTTTGCAATTCTTTGGTGAGATGGGCAATGCGTTGGCGCACGATGCGGCGGTCGGTTTCAAGCTGGGTTTCACCGGGGCCGCGCAAACCAATGCCGCCCGCGTGCCGCGTGAAGTGCGTCCATTGTCCGGCGAGGCGAGGTAGTAGATACTCCAACTGCGCCAGCTCGACTTGCGTGCGCGCTTCTCTGGTGCGGGCGCGGCGCGCGAAGATATCGAGAATCAAACCGCTGCGGTCGAGCACTTTGGTGTCGAACAATCTTTCCAAATTGGCGGCTTGGCCGGGCGAGAGATCGTCGTCGAAGATGACGACGTCTATGTCTTGCTGCGTGACGAGCGCGGCGATAAAATCGGCTTTGCCCTGGCCGATGAAATACGCCGGGTCGATCTTGGGGCGCGCGTGCAAAACAGTTTCGATCACGTCGGCGCCCGCGGTGTCGGCCAATTGCGCCAACTCTTCCAATGAAGACTCACTTGCTTGGCGCGTATGGCCGGGCAAACTCAACCCCACGAGTACGGCGCGCTCGCGTGCGCGCGTGGCGGTTTCGTGCAGAATTTTTTGTTTGATAGGCATGCTCCTATTCGTTTATTGTCAGAAGAAAAATCTTTTTGCGCGCCGACAGCGAGGTGTAGAATTAGAGTTTTTTTTGTCGCGTCGCTGCTCCACCTGCGTGTCATCTTTGCTTGTTTACCTGACTTTTACTTCTTCGAGCTAGCTGACTTCGAAGCGATGGCATCCCGTCACCTAGCTGATATTTTCAAGAGAAACCTTGTGCAACCTATTCTCTGCTTGCGCCCGTGTTTAAAAAGATTCCTTTTGAATGACAGGTTTAGAAAGGCGGTAGCAGAACTTGAACCTCAAACTTTACGAAACAATGCTGCGCCTCTTCATTTTCATGCCACCGGCGCAGTCGAGCGCGCATGAGTCGCCGTACTCGCGGTTTTGTTCGTGCTCGCACTCGCTTCCGCCGCGCTGCCGCGATAGAGCAGCATTTCGACGATCATCGCGATGATCGCGGCGAGCAGAAACCACCGCCACAGTTCCGAACCGTATCGCGCGCTTTCGATGCTCGCGCGCAAATCGCCGGTCTGCGGCAATTCTACAATTTCTTTCACGCCCAAAGCCGCGGCAAGTTTTTCCGGCGCGGCTGGGCTTGCGTTCATTTCTTCCTCGCTGAAATTCACCGCCCACTTGTGCAGAACTTGATCTTTGTTCAACAGCGTATAAAAGCCGGGCAGATCGGTCTCTCGCACGCGCACGTGATAGTTCTGCCCCACGACGTTGACCGGCGCTTGCAAACGCTCGCCATTCGGCAAGGTCACGGAGACGTCTTCGCCGCTCGCGCGCAAAATCGTGGTCAACTCCTCGCCGACGCGCGCGCTTTCCTTTTGCGCCTCATTGCTCTGCGTCACGTAAGCCGCGCTGCGATACAACAACGGCGCGAACAAACCTTTGAAAGCGAGATCGGACCAGCGCGCCTCCGGCGTGGAGGTGAAGACCAGCATCTTGCCGCGACCGATTTGGCGTTCCGCTAAAAACGGATGCGCATTCGCATAATCCATCACGGACTTCGTGCCCGCGTTCATGCGCAATTGCACGGCAAAACGAAACTGCGGCGATTCGATCTGCGGGCCTTTGGCGTTCTTCTCGAACACGTTCGCGAACAGCGGGTGGGAAAAATCGATTTGCCCGAGTTTGAAAAAATTTTCGCGTTCCTCCAAACTGCCCAAGGTTTCGCCGAAAGCGCCAAAATTCGTTTGCGCAAAGAGCGTTTCGTTGTAATGGCGCAAATCCACTTCGCTGCCGGGGAAGACAATCACGCCGCCGCCGCCCTCCACAAACTGCAGCAACCGCGCCGCCATGCCCTCCGGAAAACGCGCAACGTTGTGCAGCACCACGACTTCATAATTTTCCAAACGCTCCGCGGAAAAATTCTTGGTCTCGATCTCTTTCCAATCTTGCGCCGCGCTTTCATCGCGCAGCACCGCGCGAAAATACGCGAGGTCTTCGGTGCGTTCGCTCACCGCCAGCACGCGGCGTTGGCGGGGAATATGAAACGTGAAATAGCGCGTGTTATCGAGCACGAGCGCATCGTCGTCGAGCATGATTCTGCCGCTCATAAAACCGGCGCTATCCGGCACGGCGCGCAGCGTCACTGAGCGCCGACTGCTCGCGGGCACGTCCACGCTTTGTTGCGCGACACGCTTGCCGTTCAAATACAGATGCACGAGTTGATTTTGCACCTCGCTCTCACCCGCATTGGCAACGGTCGCAACGACTTCGAAACTCTTGCCGCGCTCGAAGATTTGATTGGCAAGTTTCGCCTCGCTCAATGTGAGATTGTTATTGCCGGCATCTTCATAACGCAAGGCATACGCACGCACGCCGGGCAACTCCGGCGTTTGCGCGGCAAGCGCGGCGCGATTGTCGGAGAGCAGATACAACTCGCGATTGACGTTGCGCGAACGCGAGAGAATATCGCGGCTCAATGCGAAGGCCGCGGCGAGATCGGTGTTCGCCCACGTTTGCGGCGCAACATTAACGGCTTCGAGAAATTTTTCCGATTCTAGATAAGGGCTGCCGGCCACGATCTTCGCGGGTTGCGCGGCGGTAATGAGATAAAGCTCGTCGCCGTTCGCAAACATGCTCGCGATGCTTTGCGCGTGCTTGCGTGCTTGCGACAAAAGCGGAACGCCTTCCGGCGCGGAAGCCATGCTCATCGAGTTGTCGAGGATGATCACTGCGGTGGCGCGCGCGCGTTGTGCCAGTGCGGAAGTCTGTTGTCGCAAAGTAGGTCGCGCAAACGCGAGCACGAGCAACGCGACGATCAACATGCGCAACAAGAGCAACAGCAATTGCCGCAGTTTGAGCCGGCGAATGTTTTCGCGCTCAAGGCGTTTGAGGAAGGCAATGGTGCTGACGGCCACGACGCGCAGCTTGCGCCGCGTGAGAAAGTGAATCAAGATCGGCACCGCGACCGCAGCCAGCGCCCAAAGGAGAGTGGAGTTTAAGATTCCGAACATAAAGTGTGCGAGCGTTTTTGCATTTTATGAACGCCCAGTGCGGGGAGTTGTTCCCGATTGAAAAATGCTAAAGATATTTGCCGATTTCGGCTCTGATTTGAGCGAGCTCGCGGTTTCGCTTCGTTTGCGCAGGAGAATCTTGCCGGGCGCTGCTGTTTCGCTTTTCAACCTTCGTAATGAATGTTTTACTCGCAAGGCCCACGGCCTCCGAGATCGCTTCGCGCGTGATGCTGCCGCGATATTCCTTCAGAATCTTATCCCAATCCATGCCTTTGGAAACCATGTCGAGCACGTCTTCAACGAAAATGCGCGTGCCTTTGAAAGTCAGTTTGCCGTGGCAAATATTGGGATCGGCGACGAGGTATTGGCCGAAGGTTCGACGTCGCATGATTCACCTCAATCTTCGAGCTTGTATCATTATCTTTCAAACTACTCAATACCAGCGAAAAGTTTTTTCGCCATTCTTACCAACCCGCCATCCTTTTATAAACGTAGGATAAACTTCAAAAACCCATCCCAATCGCTGATTGTGAGTTTGAAACTCCGGGTGCTTCAAAAAGCGCCGGATGTAATCAGCGGCTTTATAGCGATCCACTCGCAACACGACGATGCAATAGCGTTCATGACAAAACTTGCTTCCGCAAAAACCGAGATCGTGTGTAAAAAACGTGATCCTTGCAAAGGTCCGTATCATAGGAACGATTTGATGTTCGTCGTCCATGCCTTTGACCCCAATATCTCGTCCAACTTTTTTAGCGGGGATGTGCCAGCGTTGAAGCCGCTCAAGCTGGTTGTCGAGCATGTGTTCGTCTAGCAGAAACATGTGACCGGGCCTTGCGTCTTTTTTCTTTCTTCTCGCCATAGGCTTCGCCAGCGAGACTAACCGCCTCCATGATCGCCTCACGTGTGAGGCTGCCGTGCCATTCCGAAATAATGTCGTCCCAGTTCATGCCTTTGGAAACCATGTCGAGCACGTCTTCAACCAAGATGCAAGTGCCTTTGAAGGTCAATCTGCCATGACAAATATTGGGGTCGGCGACGAGATACTCTCCAAAGGTTCGACGTGTCATAATTCACCTCATTGTTTTTTATTCTATGCTCTGCTCCTTGCAATATAACAAGTCGCGCAACCAGCTTCAAGCACGCATTGATTTCGTCAAAGAAACTTCTTCAAGCACCTTTCGATACCAGCTTGCGCAGCAAATTGAACGGGCTGAGCAAAGAGCGCTTCTGCACCGGCTCCACGGGCAAAGGCTCCGGGGCTTTGATCTCTTCGCCGAGCAGCGCTTTGCGCGGATGCTCGTAGAACATCAATTGCGCGGTGCGTTCGCCCCACAATTCGCGAATGGTATTGTAGACTTGGCCGATGCGCATGGGGCGACGATGATCATTGTGGCCGTCGCTGCCGATGAAATGTATCAACCGGCTTTTGAGCAGCGCAATCGCGAGCGCTTTCACGCCTTCGCCATAGCGGCCTTCGAGGCTCGCGGCGTTCATTTGCAGAAGCGCGCCGCGTTGCACGAAATCATACGCGCGGTCGGGATTTTTCAAGATGCCGAAGTTGCGCTCGGGGTGTGCGATGATGGGTGTTTTGCCGTTGAGAATGAGATCGAAAAATTTTTCATCCACCCCGCGCGGTATGCCCTGCATGGGAAATTCCACCAGAAAATAGCGGCCATTGTTGTTGAAAGTGGAGATGCGGTGATCCAATTCCATGTCGGGCTGATAATAAATCTCCGCGGCGAGGTGCAATACGAGCGGTACGCCGGCTTCCTCCAAGCGTTGCTTCATTTCAGCATATTTATTGAGAATCTCCGCTTCGAGCTTGTATTCCGTATTATCGAGAATGTGATGGGTGATGACGACTTCGGTGGTGCCGCTTTGCACCGCGGAGCGCGCCATGCGCAGCGATTCTTCCCAATTTTCCGAACCATCGTCAATGCCTGGCAATAAGTGCGAATGTATGTCGATCATGTCGTCCTGAGTTTAACAACCTCTTTGCTTATGAATGCGTGATGAATCCCATAACATGGAAGTGATGATCATGGGTGAAGGCTTCCTGGAGTTTTTCTCTTTTCATGATTGCAAACGAAGTGCAATCCACCCAGGAAAAATCCTGATCGTGATGCTTTGTGAAAGTCCGCCAGGCTTCTTCTTCAAGGCCTCGGTGACGCGCAGGACTTTCAGTAGGCCGCCTTTAATAAGCCGCGTAAATATTTCGTGAAAGCGCAACGCCTCTTCATAGCCCACTTTGTATCGCAAGGTTGTAAGCGATTCGCCAAAAACAAAATTGCTCGTAGCAAAAAAATATCCTGCCTCAAGCAGCCTTTCATTAATTTGGTCGGCGCGCTCATGATTGCTGTCTTGCTGATCTACCAAAGCCACCCACGCCCAACTGTCGATGAAGATGCGTTTCATGGGCGAGGCTTGCCATAAAGATAAACGTCATGATTGTCGGCCGCATCATGGGGCGGTTTACTAGCGCCCAAGCCCTTGCCCAATTGTCGCATGAGCTGCCGCGCTTCCTGCAAACGCGCTTCGCGCTCCAACCGTTCCGAGACAAACGAAGCAAGAACTTCGTCGATCATTTTCCGGCTTTGCGAGGCGATTTCCTCGACGAGCTTGTAGTGGGCCGTCGGGATTTTGAGTTGAACGGTCGTGGTTTCCATGATCTCACCTCTCTTGGTTTTCTATGAAAACTCATTGATGAACGCTATAGTTCCAAACGTGCTCGGAAAGAATCTTCCATTGCACTAATCTGATAGCTTCATTTTAAAACTACACTTGACATTCACAGCCATTTTGCATTCTTTACAATGCCGCCGCAACTATTTTGGTTTCTGTTTTTTTCCTTCCTCGCGCCAATATTAGCAATCCATTTTCCCTTTAAAAACCCTAACGGAGGAGTATGCCATGAAAACGCGCATAGCTTTTGCTTTTGCCACGGTTTTGCTGCTCGCCTCTTTTGCTTGTAAAAAAGACGAGCCAACCAAATCAACGCCGTTGAACGTAAGCGGAACATGGACGGGCATCGGATTAACGACCGACAACAAAACCGTCTCATTTGAAATTTCAATTTCTCATTCAGGATCAACAATTACAGGAAGCGGATTCTCACAAATTAGCGGGTCGTTGGTAAAAACAAATTTCAGTGTAAGCGGGACTATGAACGATCCCAATATATCCCTAACATTCAAGGAAGTTTTAGTGTTTTTTGACGGCACCGCTTCAGCCACCAGCATGAGCGGGGAATTGAGCGGCGTGCCAGTACAAAAAAGAGCAACAACTTTCACTAAGAAATAAAAAAACCGTGGCTACAGCGGTAGCTTCACTATCATCTTCTGCATTTTCTCAAAGCATTCAAGCGTACAACCGTGCGTGAAGGTGCCGCTGTCATAGCAAAGAAGCTTTTCCCCGTCGTCGTCGGCCCACTTCTCTAAGCGATCCAAATACATCGCGAGCGAATGTCGCAACGTGTGCGAACCCGAAGTAAGCCCGCTCTCGCCCTTCAATTTCACGCTCACTCACTGGAATCGATAATTCAGCTCTTAACGCTACTGCTGATGGAAAGTGCCCCCATCTCCGCCTTCGCAGACTGACCAGCTTGATTCTAGAAATTGTGCAGCGTAGTACGCTCGGTAAAATTGTAGAAAGCGTGAACCTTTGTTTGGATTACTGTCGCTTCACTCTGGATGGGAACAACGTGCCAAGTGGTCTCTACGAGAATCAGTGGAACGTCCGGGT
>JABWAN010000151.1 GCA_013361015.1 Candidatus Zhuqueibacterota bacterium
CGCGCAACTCAAGTCGCGCGCCCGCCAAAATGTGATCCTAGAGTTGGGTTTCTTCCTTGGCAAGCTGGGGCGCGCTCGCGTTTGCGCGTTGTTGAAACCCGGCGTCGAATTGCCCTCAGATTACCTTGGAATGGTTTTTATCGATGTCGATGGCGGTGGCGCGTGGCAATATAAACTAGCCAAAGAAATGAAAACGGCGGGTTTGCCGGTCGATTTGAATCGTGTTCCGATGAGTTGAACGAACTGATCAATCCCGAATGGCAGAGAGTATTGGTGATGCAATTGGGTTATGGCTTGTCCGTTTTGGGTATTGAAGTGCATGGAAGAGGTTATGAAGGTGAAAGCGGCACGATCGGTAAATTTCATGCTTGTTGCAGTTATTTTGTGCGCAGAGGCCTTTGCACAGGACGAATTCTACATCAAACGGATCACCGAAAACGGTGTGATCGTGGCACAAACCGCGGGCGCAAGTGTCGTGGCGTATGGCTTGGAGACGCCCGCTCGTGTGAATATGACGTTACGTGTGGGGGATTGGGTCAAAGTTTTATCGCCGGTCGTGAGCGTGCTCGTGCAGGGTTTGGGCAATGGCGCGGAGGTTTACTACAACAAAGCCCCGGGTATTTACCGCTTGGGCACGACCCAATCGCGCGAGGCCGCTTTTGAACAACCCTCTGGCGGCGTAAACTATCGGGTCTTTTCCAAATTCGTTCAATGGTTTCGCACCCTGGTCGGTCCGACGGAGAGAGCGGTGCCAATCGAGGTGGAAGGCACGATTTTCTCCGTCGCGATCGATGCTAACAACAGCATTGAGATCGTTGTCACCGAAGGCCGCATTCGCGTGGGACAACCCGGCACGGCTCTGTATCGTGAAATCGAAAACGGCAGGTTTCTGAATCTTGCGCCCGGCGCGCAGCCGCAACAAGGCCCGGTGCAACGCCAAACGATTCTGCGCATCAATAACGAGGTCAGCGAGATTTCAGTTAGTGAAGGCTTCGGTGACGAAACCGGCGAAGGCTTGGTGTTGGCCGACACATTGCTCCCACGGCCGGCCTTTTTCGCAACCCGGCTGGGCGGCGTGCAATATCGGCAGACCAATGTTCGAATTCATCACGGACAAACGCCGGCGGAACGCGATTCGACCATCGAAAGCTATCGTAGAGGAGGAGCGCGCCTCGTGGACGTTTCCAGCCCCCTCCAATGCTGGAGCTATGCGGATTATGCCTACGAGGTTTTGCGCGAATTGTCTGAAGCCAAGAAATTTTATCAGCTCGCCCTTGACCAAAGTCCGGATAGCTTGAAAACCGAGTTACTGTATAATCTGGGCGTTGTTTGTTTGGAGAGCACGCAATTTGAGGAGGCCGAAGATTATTGGCGCCGCGCACTTTTATTG
The DNA here is from genome assembly GCA_013361015.1 of Candidatus Zhuqueibacterota bacterium. Classification (GTDB taxonomy): domain Bacteria; phylum Zhuqueibacterota; class Zhuqueibacteria; order Zhuqueibacterales; family Zhuqueibacteraceae; genus JABWAN01. The sequence continues at coordinate 1,391 of JABWAN010000151.1, forward strand.
GCGCCGCAGGATACGGGAATTTTACTGTCGTTGAGCCGCTTATACGTGCTCCACAATGAGTATGATCAAATCGTCAAAGCGCACGCCTTTCTGCAAAAGGCGTTAGCGCAAGGAGAGCTTTCGACGGACAATTTGTATGATGCCGCTGTAATCGCTGATCGTCTCAATCAGCCCCGCAAAGCCTTCTTTCTTTTTCGCAAGGCTAATCATTTTTATGAAATGACCGGAGAGTTCTTGCCACAAAGTTTTTGTCAATGGGGCATGGGCGATGCACTCTATGTTTCGCTCGCTGCGGTTGGCGCGCTTGAGCACTATCGTCGCATGCAAACGCTCTTGGATAGCTTGCGCACAACGGTTCCGGAGCAGCCGGAGATAGTGCGCTTTCTTGCCGTGGCCCATAATAAAACCGGCGACGCCTTGAGCCTGCTTGGCGATGAGAAGGGAGCCGCAGAACAGTATGAACTTGCTTTGCGCTCGCGCCAAGTTCTTGCGAACGTTTTTCCCCATGAGAGTGGCGTGCAGCACGAGCTTGCCATTTCTTTGGAACGCGCCGGCGACGTCTTCAAGAAAGGCAAAGATTTTCCTCGCGCGATCGAGGCTTATAACCATGCGTTGGAGATTCGCGAAAAGCGAATTTCCGGATTTAGCAAGCCCGAAGAAGTGACGCGAGCTTTCACTATTCTTTGGAACAAGCTTGGAGAGGCATATGGGGAGATCGGAGAACGCGGACGCGCGTTGGAATACCATATCAAGGCGCTTTCTGCGCGCGAAAAGCTAGCGGCGCAACGTCCGAATGATTGGATAGCGCAAGGAGACCTCGCCTCCTCTTACGAGCGTTTGGGGTGGCTGTTTTCGTCCCAGCCGGATTCAGCTTTGGTCTATTACGAGCGCGCATTGCGCCTTAGAGAACAAATCGCTGCCGCCGATAGTCAGCGCCCGGATTACTGGCAAACCTTCGCGGCAACCTGCGAGCAAGCGGCAAAATTTTCAGAAAGCGCCAATGACTATGCACGCGCCATTGCGCTTTATCGAAAAGCAGCTTCAGCGCGAGGGCAAGAATACAAGCTGCAGCCCGAGAATAAAACCGCACAGTTACAATTGGCACAAACGTACGCTCACATTGGGGATTTGTATCTTAATCATCAGCGCGAATATGAGCAGGCGCAAGAGAACTATGAAAAGGCGCTATTCATCCTTCAGCACATGCCAAACGCAGATACCACGACGGCAGACTTCGTCCGGCAGTTAGCTGGAAGCCTTGAAGAGTTGGCGGACTTCATGGAGCCGGAAAAAAGATTGGCGCTTCTCAAACAAGCGCGCACGCTTCGACAGCTTGTTATCGGTAAAGCCGCAGAAAATACTCGCGATGATTTGGCGCTTGCCCATCTCGCAGACAAGCTCGCAGCCTTTTGGCTGGAATCCCAAAATTTCGATTCTGCCAAAGTCTATTTGCCAGAGGCCGTGACTTTTCATGAGCGCGCGTTTCGCGCCCACCCCACGAATCTGCAACTGCTCAAGGAACTCGTAGACGTGCTTTATGATTTAGGCAAATTGTTGAAACTGAAAGGAGAGGCGCTGGAAGATGCGAGAGCCTACTGGGTAAGAGCAGAGGCCCTCTTGCGCGAGCATGCGGATGAAACGGGGATCAAAGGGACACGATACGAGCAGTTGCTGGAGGCGCTTCGCCATGAGCTGCAAAAGCGGTGACCCAGACTCATCTGGAATTCCAAAACCCGAACCCATCACACCCCAGAATCATCTGCCCCGAGAATGCGCCGGCGTTTTCTAATTCTTTAGCGACACTCCGCTTTTATCCTCAGGCATGATCTCAAGGACTTTGATTTCCACCCGGCGCTGCGCATAACGATCCGCATCCGGAATCGGCTTGGATTCACCGTAGCCTCGCACGATCATATTCTGCTGGGGAACGCCCAAACTCGCAAAAAATTCCTCCACTTGCTCAGCCCGACGTTCCGAGAGCCATTGATTATAGCTATCAGAACCATAGCTGTCCGTGTGCCCGCTGATCTCGATTTTGAGATGCTTACGGTTTGCAAAATAACCGCCTAAAATCATGAGATCGGGCAGAGAAATCGGCTCAAAAATATATTCGTTATTTTCGAAGTGAATCGTGCGAATGACGACGGTGACGTCCTTCTCCAGTTTCTTGAGCGTGAAATCTCGTTGTTGATAGTAGCCGCGCGCTGCGGCCAGTTCTTCCTCCCGCACTTCGATAAAATAACTCCGATCAGCTTCGATGAAAACGGTGTAGCTCTCGTAGATGCGAGGCAGGGTTATTCCGAAGTATCCGGCGGAATCCGCAACGGCCGTGTAGACAGTGTCCGCGCCTTGAGGCCTGATGTGCACACGCGCAAAAGGAACTCGCTCTCGGGTTTGTTCCGAAACCACGGTGCCGTTGAGCGCCATTTCGGTTGCCGAAGTCTCAGTAGTAAATCGCCCCCGCACGACGTTCTTGTGCACTCGCACACTGAAAGTGCGGCTCATGCCGTCCGCGCGTGGAAATTGCGTTTTATAAGAAAAGCTATAGGAAAAGTTGGAGAGCAGAGTTTTGAGAGAATCCTCGCATGCGCGGAGATAGCGCTTGGTAACGTGGTCGACCTTGCCGTGAGTTTTCTGCAATTGAAACCCGGCGATTTGGCTAAAGACGTCCAAAAGAGCATCGGGCGAAGGAGCATCGTAATACTGTCCCCCGGTTTTTTCCGCAAGAGCGACCAAGCCTTCGCTGCGATAACCCAACCCGATCGAGAAAAGTTTGGTATTTTGGGGCGTCTTGGCTTCGACACTGATCTCGCCGGAATTGGCGAAATTGATGATTTGTTCCAGTGAATATTGATCGCCGCTCGTTTGGCCGTCCGTCAAGGCGATGATTTGTTTTTCACCGTCCACACTTTTAAGGAGATTGATGGCTTCATAGAGTGCATCGTAGAGTTGAGTCCCTCCACCCGAGGAAATGGCTTCGATTTTTTGCACGAGTTCAGATACGGGGGTAAAGAAAGGCGCGATGAGTTGAGGGCTGTTGTCAAACACGATGAAGGCAAAATTGGCGTCCACGAACGTCACATATTCCATCATGGCGGCTTTTGCTTCCTCAATTGGGGCCCCGTTCATCGATCCGCTACGATCTAGCACCAGAACAACGTGCCGCGCTTTTTTGTTTGCTTCAGATTGCGGATGCTTCGCTTCATATTGGCGTTTAGCTTCCACTACTGCCCTGCGCGCCAAGCTGCTTGCATCGAATAATCCTTTTCGAATTTGTTCAATAGTCCGGCACAACCTCGCAATAGTGCTCAACTCATGCTCTCGCTTGAGGGCATCGGAAGAATTGCCTTCCAGCACGGTAAAATCTCGAATAGAATCTGCGCCGAATTTTTCGTGGGTCGCGGCGAGAAACTGCCAATACTCTCGCCAGTTTTGATCCCGCGCGAAAGGCGGCGCTAAACCCAAAATCGGAAGGCATTCGCGATCTTTTATGGACAAAAGAACTTTGATCTCCGGAAGCTGCGCGTGCTCGACGCGCAATACTTCGATTTGCAGCGAATCGGGCAATGAGCTCGGAGCTTTTTTTTGAACAATCTTTTGGGAACTGCCGCCACAACCGAGGAGCAGCATCGCAATTAGCGCGCAAAGTAAGGCGTACATTTTCGCCCTCACGTTTTGAATGTCAAAGGCCAAGGCTGCCGATATACCCGAAGTGGATGCCGTCAGCATGGCGAGAGATCGCTTGGGTATCATTCGGAACTAGTCAGAGATACATCAATCACGCGCACAACGAAAACCGATGTCCCTAGAACGCAAGTACGGCCCCATGCCATAACGATAACCTGCCTTCAGATGCTCAAGCGTGCTGCCATACCACCCCCCGCCTTTGATAATGTACAAATCCATTTCATACTTCGGAAAAGGCGTGGCTGTCCACTCCCAAACGTTGCCTGCCATGTCGCTGATCCCATACGGGCTGTCTCCTTGCGGGCTGAAGCTGCCAACGGGCGCCGCGCTTTCCGCATAGCCGTCGGTTTGCCAGGTTTTTTCCGGATAACCGGTTGCATCGGCGCGGCTGCCAATATCAGGAAAGCGATAGGCGTAATAACGCAAGCGCCAATTACACAGCCTGTAATCTGGAGGCGCCTGTGCTTTAAAAAAGTTGTTTCCCCATGGATATTTGAAGCCGACCCCAACATTCTCTCGTGTGCCAAATTCAGAGGAAGCGCCGCGCGCCGCTTTTTCCCACTCGGCGGCAGTCGGTAGCCTTTTACCTGCCCATCTCGCGTAGGCATAGGCTTCAAACCAACTCACGCCCACCACCGGCGTGTTGGGCAATTTTGAATAGAGATCGTTCTTCCAATAAGGTGCGTCGGAGAGGTTCCAAAACTTTGGCGTAGCGATTTGATTCTCTTCTTTCCAAAGCCATCCGGCGAGAGAGTCCGGCTGGCCAGCAATGACCCAATACGTTTGCGTGCTATACCCTCCCGAATCTATAAAAGCTGCGAATTGCTGATTGGTCACTTCAAACCGATCGATATAAAAATCCGGTAGAGACACGGTTTGTGGGGCGAAATTCCCGTAGCCTTCGGGGTAATTTCCCAATACCACTCGGCCTGCCGCGATGAAGATTTCATCATTGGGAATGCCAAAAGTCCAAACCGCGAATGCAAGCAGGCATGCCGTCATCATGAAAGTTTTCATCATGCACTCCCTATCATGATTAGTAACGTTTTTTCGTAAATCCTTCGCAATCTTCGCGCGAAAGATCAATCCGCCAAATGCTGTCATATCCTTCAATCATCAACTCGCCGGACTCGTCGGGCGCGACGATGCCCATTTCTTTGCGGCACGTTTCGGGTATGCCGGCTTTGATAAGCAAATATGGAATGATGTTCGAATGCGAAACGAGCAACACCGCCTCGTTCGGTTTAAATTTCTTTTTCAGCTCGGCGAAGAAGCTCGCCATCGCGGAGGTGTCCGTGCATGCGGGCGCGATTTCCACTTTTAGCCACAGCTTCTGCGCAAGCGGCATGGCCGTGTGCAGCGTGCGCGTGGTGCGGCTGCTGTAAATCGCGACGAGCGCGCCCTTCTCAAATTGCTCCGCGAGCTTTTGCGCGCGCGCCATGCCTTGCTCGCTCAACGGATGATGTGCATCGTACTCTCCCAACCATTCCGGCAGTTTTTCTGCGTGGCGGACGAGGTAGACGACGGGTTGAGCGTGGAGGGTTGGGGCGCAGAGCCAGGCAAATATGAAAACGAAAGAAAATAAGCGAATTCGCATTTGGTGTTCTCCGTTTAAAAATTTTCCGAGGCCGCTCGCGTTTACAAGCAAAGGCAAGAGCAAAAGAAAATGATCAAATGACTCAAATAATCAAATACTCGATTGCCCGGAGCGCACGGCACGAACCCAGTAGTAGGTGCCGACACGACAGTGATTGCACTGACTGAAGTTGAAATCGACAACCCATCGCCACGACGCCCTGCGTAGTTCAATTTCATCCGCTGTCCAAATCCAGAGCTGGGTGCGATCAAACTCGCCGATCCTTGCTTTGGCTTCCATAAGCGACATTGCCTCCTCCAATGTCGGCAAGCGCCAATCACAATATCCCGCAAAGCGTATCGCATTCAAGGCGCGAACGTATTCCCCTGCATGAACAAGGCTCAGGGATCTCGTTGATCCGCCTTGTTGCCACATGAGGTCGGTATGATAGTCGGTAACCACTTGCCCGCCGCGTTGCAACTCATATTTGTGCGCGATGCCTTTGCCTTGGGGGTTGCTCCATTCGCTATTCCAATCGTGGTTACTACAGTAGAAATCGTGCTTACGTAGCATGGCTTTGACCTCGGCATTCGAGAGCCTTGCCGGAGTGCTGCGCAGGCGGAGCACATCGTTGCAGCTTGGCTTCACTATCGGAGTCGACTGCAGCGCTTCTTGCAAGGGAGAATGTATCACACGGGCAGGCGGTTCTGCAGCTTGCGGCGTTTGTGTGGGCGGCGCGGGTTTGATTAATCGCAGAGCTTGCAGCAACTGCGCAAGGCCTGTTTCGACATCGCTGAATCCCACCCACGCCTTGTGCGCCAAAATCGCGGGAAGTTCGGTGTTATCCAAACGGCAAGGGATGATCGCCTTTTTCAAGGAAACGGCGTTTGACCATTCCATTTCCACCCAATCGGAGGTGCTCGCGGCTTTCGACCAAAGCAGCAAAAGCGTATTGCACCATTTCAGCGCATCGCTAATACGCTCCGGCAAATTGTCTCCGCCGCGAATGCCTTCGTGATCGACCCACACTTCCGCGCCCGCGGCTTGCAGCTCTTTTTCCAAGCGCCGCACGAGAGGCTTGTCTTGCCATGCATGGCTAATGAAAATTTTCGGTTGGTTAGTTTGCGGCATACCCTCAAAGCGCGTTATGTTGGATTACATTATGCCAGATCATAAGCTTGCAGGAATTCATCGCGAGCGATCCTCGCTTGCGTACAAATCGTTCTCAAAGTGGAGCTTTTGATTTTGGAATGATTGGGCATCGTCAATGGTGTTCGTGTGCCATCCAGATTTTCGCGCACCATTGCGATGTGCTCGCGCTCCCGTACCATTTTGAACCCCAAAAGCTCGAACGCTTTTATGACTTTGGTTTTGGGGGCATCGACAGGGAACTTCGACATTAGACTGCCACTCCGGCTTCAGCCACGAAGGCTTCCAAAGCTGCGCTTTCATCATCGAATACTTCTTGCCCGAAAGTTTCGATGTGAAAGCGGATGGCGGATTTGACATCGGCAAAGGCCTCTTCGTAGGTATCGCCTTGGCCGACCACAACTCCCTTGAGGCCGAGGGGATAAGCGATATAGCCGTCAAAATGTTTTTCAACCACGATTTTGAATTGCTTCATAGCGAGTCTCCAAAGCTGAATTAAAATTCTATTCGCGAGCTGGCCCAAGCGGGCCGGAATTGCTCACCGCTTTCACTGCAACTCTTCCTTTGCCAATTCCTCAGTCCAACGCGGTTGCATGCCCGAAGCGCGCGCGTGCCGGATCATTTCTCTCTCTGGCAAGCCGGACAATTCTGCGGCTCTTCCGAATGAAACCAAACCACGCGAGTAGAGCAACAAAGCTTCTTGAATCTTTAGCTGCTGAAGGCCGAGCAACAACACTTCAGGGAGCCTGTCACGATAGGGTAAAAGTTTTGCAGAAAATTCGATTGGGACTTCAAGTTGAAGTGTTTCCATGATAACCTCCGCATGAATTGAATCACATTTTAGACGAGCAGGGGATCTAATTTGTGAGACAATATACTGGTGCGCACCCGCATTTGCAAACAACGATTTCATTCCTTCGCTCGCCCTTCGCCCCTCTCACTTCGCCGGCTCCTCTCCCTCCCAATACAGCTTCGCCATCTTCTTCTCCACCGGCCAGATTTGATCGAGCGTCTCGGCATTGTAGAGCAAGCCGTTCTTCATCACATAGCGTAGCGAGTTGGTGTTGCGAATGTTTTCGAGCGGGTTGCGGTCGAGCACGAGAATGTCCGCGAGCTTGCTTTCGGTGATCGAACCCAAGTCTTTTTCAAAGCCGAGCGCTTGTGCGCCGAAGAT
>JABWAN010000152.1 GCA_013361015.1 Candidatus Zhuqueibacterota bacterium
GATGAGCTCGGAGGCGTTAAGATCACCGAACTTGATGATCAAAACTCATTAGGCGCAACTACAAAATAACTGCGAACCTTATCTTGCTTTGAGAATTTTCAGCGCATTCTCGCGATAGACTTTTTTCAAAACTTGATCACTCAAGCCAAAGCCATGCAAGGCCCAGTGATACCCGAATTGCTCGGTCTCATAGAAATGCTCATCGGAGCTTTCCAGTATTCGAAACGTGATCTGATACATCTCTTTGTCACACCCCATGTCCGTGCCGTAGAGCAAGCGCTCTTGATATTTTTCGAAAAATTTGTTCATGTAACGAGGGATGGGCGCGGTTTCGGCGTAACGCGCGCCAATCTCCGCGTAGAGGTTTGGATATTTATCGAGCAGCGCGGCAAGGAGGCTCAAGTCGTAGCAACAATTGGCATAATGTGACGCGATAAATGTGGTTTGGGGATGGCGTTTCACTGCGTTTTCCAGCGTGCGCACCATCTCGGCGTGGCCGAGAATGCCTTTTTGATTATCGAGGCGCCATTCGTAAGCGTTCATCAAGCCATCATTGGTGGAATCCATGGGCATATACATCCACATGGGCTCGGCGACGTGAATCTGCACCGGAAGCTTCAGCTCGGCGCATTTTTGCAATAGCGGATCCATGCGGGCATCGTCGATGTGCATGCCCCAGGCTTTGGTGGGATAATCGTAGGACAGGCCCTTGCCTTTATCGCCCAATTCTCCCACGCCCATGGCACCCACTTTGACGCAACGCTCAAGCTCTTTTATTGCCGCCGGACCGAAGCCGGGTTTGTCGTAGCCGGTGTAATCAAATCCGCACCAGATTTCGAAGCGATCGGGATATTTCGAGTAGAGCGCATGAATGGAATCGAAGCGTGCGCCAGTCGAGTAGGTCAAGATCATGGTTTTCTTGATGCCAACTTCCTCCATGGTTTTGACCCATTGCGCGATTTCTTCCGGCCCCTTGGCATACGGGTGCGAATGAACGTCAATAATGGGGTATTTGGCTCTTTGAATATGAGTGACCGGTACTCTGTAGATGGATTTGGGCCGATAGTTTTTGAGCAAGAGCCGGTCTGGGATCGTTTGGGCTCTCGCCAGATTGCATGCGCCCAATAGCAGGCTGCAGCCTAGCGCCAAGGCTGACCACTTGAATATTCTGGTTTCCATTTTCATTTTTCTCCTCGGTGCACAACTTCGCGATGAGGCTGTTTCGATATGTACAACTGCACTCGGGCTTGTATCTGATGCGCCAATTGGCGCTGCCCTTCTGCAACGGCCAACGGCTGCGCTTGCTGCGCCGTTTGCACGGCGGCTTCAAGCTGGCGGTTTTCAGCATATGCTGCGGCTAATGCATCCAGCGCCTCGGGCGAGCCGTCCTCGGACAAAGCTAGCCCGCAATAGTATGGCCAGCGAAACTCCTTCGGATCAAGTGCTGCCGCCTGTTGGAAGCATGAAATAGCTTCGCGCCGGAAGTCATGCACGTAAAGATTCACCCCAAAATTCGGCAGAGCGGAGCTGATCGAAAGGAGGTGTGATCTGAATCCTCACAATCCTGCCAGCAGAATCAGACCCAAGCCTGTTTGTAGCAGCGTTTTCTTATGTCGCAACACTTTCTACTAAAGCTTTCAGAAGGCTGAAAAATGAAGGACAGAAATATGTGGGTGGGCTTTCATCAAACAAAAGCTCATCGTCGCGCAGCAAGAGGCTTTAAAACTTTTCTGTCATCCACTTTCTGTCATGGTTCATTGTTCAAGCCAACTTGATTCCCAATTAATTTGTCTTTCAATATGTCTCTGCAATGAGCCTTTCCCCCTGGCCTTTTTGCAGCGAGATGAGTTGAGCTAACTATAGCCTGGGGCAACGCAGCGTGGGTCTGCCGTCTCGCCGAAAATCCTCGCGCCGAGGGCGTCGCTTTTGAGGCCGGGATCGCACGCGCGTACGATGAGCCAATGACCCTGCGAACAAGCAAAATGTTTTCTTGCCGTTCATCTAATGACAAAAAATTTTTTGGTCAGATGACTGCGCCCGGTGCTGATTCTAACCCAGTAAATTCCCGCGCGCAGTAAATGACCGTTCTGATCGCGAAGATTCCACTCAAAATGGAAGGGTTGAGCCGGATGATGGGTGGCGGTTTCAAAGACGACTTCGCCCAAAATGTTGTAGATAGCAATGGCGCTGATTCGGGCCAGGCTCGAGGTGAATTGCACGGCGATATGGCTGCCTTTGCCCGCTGCAATAACCGGATTGGGAAACACGTGAAGCTCGGCAGGAAGCGTCGCGGCAGTGGCGGATGCAGCAACTGCAGTCGTTGGTGAAAACAAATCCTGTAATCGTCCGCTCAGGCGAACCTCGTCGATACGGCCTTCAAAGTCGTTGATGCTGGGCGAGGCCGGATCGCTGCGATACCATGCGCCGATGGCCAAAGGCGCATTATTCGAGAAAATGGCTTGATTGAAATTCAGCGTATCGACGGGCGGCGCCGCGAGGTCATTCCACATGTAAACCTTTTTCGCCTGAAAATCATAGAACGCGGCCACGAACGTCCATTCATTGAGCGGAATCGCAAAGCTCGAAGTCACCCGTTGCGCGCGGTCGTTGGCATCGCGAATGAGAAATTCCAGATTCTTGCTTTCGGAAATGCGCAAGGAGTAGTTCGTGGTTTTGGGCGTGGGAAACTGATCGCCTTTGGTCACGATCAAGTGTACGCGAATGAAGGCAGTGGGGTAAATCCAGGCCGAGATGCCGACACTTTCGTTGTCGAAATCAAGCTCGGCGCTGTCTACGATTTTCAAAAAATCGTTGGCATTGAGGGTTTCCAGCGACAGATAAGCGCTGCCTTCTCGCAATGGCGCGAGGTTGCCATAACTCGCCGGGCCTTGCAACGCGCCGTTGTCGTCATGCGCATCCCAATCCGCGGTGTCCACACCATTGTTTTCGAATTGCCATCTGCCGCCTTTGCTTTGGGAATGCACGAGGTTGCAGAAGCAAAAGAGCAAACAACAAACTCGCCGCAGGGTTCGTGGCGTGTTGGGCATGGTGGCTTATATTGGGCACAAGTCGTATTGAGCATCCTGCTCCTAATGAAATTTGACGATCAAAATCGGTAACGGATTAATTTGAACTCATCCCCTAGCCCCTTCTCTTAAAAAGAGAAGGGGAGAAAAGACCTTCATGAACTCTCAGCTCTCCCCCTTCTCTTCCCAAGAGAAGAGGGCCGGGGTGATGAGTTCGGAAGCGTGAAGATTGCCGAATTTGATCGTCAAAACTCATAAGGAGCTACTACGAGCACTATCGCCTACCATAATACGGCGCTTGTTCGACGCCAGTATAGGCGCTGAACACAATGCCGACGTCGCCGCCGCCGGGAAACACGGCATAAATGGTCTTCTTGTGAAAAGTCAAATATCGCATTTGCGCCGAGAGCTTGCCCTCAAACAAAACTTCCGTGGAATGATCCGCTTTGATCGCCAAAAGATGCGCATCCCACGCTTCCGAAATGTAGACCGTCCCTTCGGCATCCACTTCGAGGCCTACCGGCGGAACATCGTTATTGGTGTAAATGATCTCTTCATGTTCCAAGCCGCCCGACGTAATCTCATAGCGCCATACGCTGCCCGTGTCCCAGATGTCGGTCACATAGAGATAGTTTTCGAAAACCCGACAGCTCTTGGGCGTGCCGAGGTCAGCGGCCGCGCTAAGATTGCCGCCGGCGTCGTATTTGACGATGCCCGAATCATTGGCGACAAGGTACATGTTGCCGGCAGCGTCCCAATCGAAGTCGATCACGTGCAGTCCCTCAGTCACGACGTAGTCTTCGACCGTGCCGCCATCCGGCGAGACCCGCACGATTTTGCCTTCTTCTTGGTTGCAAACATAGAGAAAGTGGTTCGGGCCAAAGTGAATTGAGCCATTTACCGGCAGATGCGCGAACTCAGACTTGTGGCCGTCCGGCGTGATCTTATAAATGATTTCATCCGCACCGGAGCCGACGTAGACATTGTCGCTGTCGTCAACGGCGACGCCCTTGGGCCAATGAATCTCTTCGTCTATGAGGCTCACCGTCGGCTTGAAAATAAAACTCATTTCATTGCTCCAAAACTCCGAGCCTTTGATGGCGACTCTCACCGTGACGGTGGCGTCGTCGAGGTTCGGCGTTCGCACGGTCAGCTCCGTTGCGCTGGCGGAAAGGACTTCACCGGTTTTGTTGCCGAATTGCACGAGGTTGAATCTCGGATCGGTGTCAAAGCCGCTTCCGGAAATTTTCACCACGTCTTTGAGAAATCCTTCGGTGGGGGCGAGGGCGGTGAGCGCGGCCGCGGGCAATCCGCTGGGATTGGGATCGGGATTTTCCGGCCCAAACGCCGGGTTCTCCAGCTTCTCACAGGCCAACAACATCAGTCCGACAAGCGAGGCCAGCAACAACGAAAAGAATTTGGCGTTCATGATTCAAGCTCCTCCTTAACAGAGAATTCATCTACGACGAAAGATTAAAACCCGAAATCAAACGAGAACATGTGCACGGCGTCAAAATTTTTGAACGCGAGGTAGCTGTAATCCAATCCGACCGCCATGTTGCCGACATTCACGTGCGCGCCGCCGCCGAGGGTAAAGTCTTCTTCATCGTAATTGGTTTTGTAGCCGCCGCGCAGGAAGATCACTTTCTTGAAGCCGTATTCCAATCCAAAGTGCAGCCGCTCGGAGAAATCGCGCGGGTGGAGGGCGTCCGCGGAAACGGTGAGGACGTGGTCCTTGTCGGCGAAAGAGGGGAACAGCCGCAGGGCATCCATGGCCGCGCCGAATCTAAAGCTGAGCGGCAGCGGGAAAGACTCGAAGCGATATTCCTTCTCGGGCGAAACGTTTTGGATGGTCATGGCAATGCGAAAATCCTTGAAGCCGGTATAAAAGATCGTCCCGAAATCAATCGCCATGAGATTCATTTCGGCGGTGAATTTTTGCGGACTGGCGAACGACCCTTCGAGGGAAGTGCTGAGATTCTCATGAATGTAGCGCAGGTTGGCGCCGAAAGAAAATTTATCCGAGATGCGGCGGGCATAGCTCACGCCCAAAAGCCAGCTATCCGGAGAAAAGGTTCCGGTCTCTTCAAACAATTCCGCCCCGCCGGTGAAACGCGTGCCATGCAGGGTACCCCAATCGACGGTCTGAAAATGAACGCCGAACGTGCCGAGGCCGCCGAAATGGTAAGCGGCCACGCCGGCATTGACATTGATGTCGGCAAGCCATTGGGTTTGGCTGAGAAACACGTGGCGGCCTTCGGTCTGCGCCAAGCCGGCGGGATTCCAAAATACCGCGCCGGCATCCGAGGCCATGGCCGTGTACGCGCTGCCGAGCGCCGAAGCGCGGGCGCCGACCGGAATGGACAACCACTTCATGCCGGTTTGCGCGATTTTGTCAATACCTTGGCCGAACACGGGCAGAGCCAAAAACAGCGCGGCCAAGAGAATGAGTTTCGTTGCTTGATGGAGGGTTTTCATATTATGCCTCTTGAGAAAGCCAGTGAATAATTGAACGAAGGCGAAAGGTGAAGGGCGAAAGGCGAGAGGCGATGGGTGAAGGGTGAGGGGCGCGCCCTTCTATCTTCGCCCTTCGCCTCTTCGGCCGTCTATCTCACCACGACGAATTTGTGAATGCTTCCGCCGATCGGCTCGTGATTGAGGTTGCGCGCGTTTTCGACCTGCAAAATGTACACGCCGCTGGCGATGAATTGATTGGAGGCGGTGATCAAGTCCCATTGATCGTCGGCGCTGCCGCTGGTGTGCTCAATGGTTTTGATCAAATCGCCGGTGACCGTATAAATGCGCAGGGTGCAATACGGCGGAAGGTTCACGAGCAAGATCGTGTTGGCGCGCTGGCCGCTGAAATTGAAATCGCCGGCGCCGGACAGGAACGGATTCGGCACGATGCGCACGTTCGAAGCCGTCTCCTTCCCCGGCTCAAACGCGAAGGCGGGCAGCTCGGAGCGATTGGCATATTTCGAGCTTTCCAACCCGTCTCTGTCAATCGCGGTCACGGCGTAATGATAGGCCTCGCCGCGAACGACGTTGTTGTCGGTGTAGGTCGTTTGCGTGGCTGCTACGTCTGCAATCTTTTCCCACATCAAATGGGTGCCCTCGGGGTTCAGCTCGCTGTCTTCATCCACCAAAAAGTTGCCGCGCTTGCGATAAATCCGATAGCCGCCCAAATCCGGCGTAGCCGTGTCAAAATCACCGACGGCAGAAAGGTCTTCCCATTCGAGGTCGATGCGGTTGGGGCCGGACCTCACCGTCAGATCCGGCGCTGGAAGCGGGTCGGGAATATTCAGCTTTTGATTCCAGGCCCAGAGCGCGCGATCCAACGTTTGGAAGAGAGAATCTTTGCCGGTGGCGAGCAAGGCATTCTTGGCAGCATCGTCAAACGTCGCGCCCGCTTCGCCGCGATACCACGCGCGCCATTCCAGTCCCTTTTCGATGGCCAACTGGCGCGAGAGGCCGTTGACGCCGAGAGCATACACGATCACAACGGAATCGCCTTTGACCAAATTGTAAGGCCCGAACGCTTGAAACGGATAATCGCCTTCTTGCGCGCTCGCGTCCTCCGGCCAGCCGGACTGATCTAAGACGGTTTGCCGCGTGCCCGAGGCCGCCCAATCCCATTCCGTTGCAAAGCCGGGGAAATCGGAATCCCACACATTGTAGATGCTCATATTGCCGATAATCGAACTCGGTTGGGTCACGTCATCCGCGTGGTCATTGGTTGCCTTGTCGACATGCAGCGCGGCAAATCCGGCATAGGTGCTGGAAACGAATTCTGCTGAGGCTAAAGCGGTCGAGCCTCCTTCACCGATGGCATAGCGTGGATCGCCGGTATCATCGAACAGCCGCCCGCCGGCTTCAAATTCCGTGATGTCCGGATGATCGCCGTCCCAGCCGTATGAAATCGCCAGCTTTCTGCCGTCGGGCACGAGCGTGGAGGGGAATTCTTCATAATTGGCCCAGTCATCCTTGCCTTCTTCGTACCATCGCGCGTAGGTCATCCACGTGCCTGCCGCGGTTTGGAAATTGTATCCGAAAACGAAATAAACGTCCCGCAGCGTTTGATTCACGTCGGTTTCCGGATCGGGATCCTGATCCCAATCGAAGGTGCAGAGAAAGCGGTTGTAGAAGATCACATAATCGTCGTGATTGGGATTCGAGAAAGAATACGAACGCTTGAGCACGTCCAAGCCCGGCTGGGCTTTGTAGCGTAACTCAACCATCATGTCCGCCGGCAACTTTGGGTCAATCTCCCCCTTGAATCTTCTCGAAGACACCTGCAGCTCGCCATTGGCAAACACCAAAACTTCCGGAGGTTCGTAGCGGCGAATCTCTCTGATGCCGTAGGGCGCCGTGGCATTGTAAGAAACCGGGCCTTGTATGAAGGCCTGTTTTGCATGCGTCTCGCCATTGGCATCGACCCAACTGCCAACGACGTGGCCGTTATTTTGAAAAACAATGTGGCCGTAACGAAAATGATCTTGCGGCCATTCTCCGGTTGGCTAAACCTCGTTGGTATTGAGCAAATCCGACGCTTAGATCCGCATTTTGAAATCACCCAGATTGTGCGTGCGACTCTGTGCGGAGAGCGGGGTCGTGCGCGCACTCACCAACAGCATCGCGGCGCCGAGTAATGCAAAGATTCTGGGAGGGTTAAAAAACTTCTGCATGGTGATACCTCCAGCCGTAGCGTGAATTGTTCTTCTGTGACTATCCATCATAATTCAAACCGCAGGCCCAAGAAGAACTCTCTGGGATTGACGAATTGCGACCACGTATTCCAGCCGAGATCGATGTAGGGCTTGTCATGATCGCCCAGCTTGTCATTGCCTTTCTGCGCGCCGGTCTCGTGCGGAAAATGCAGGGAATCGACGTACTTGTTGTAGTTGAAAGGATTGGGGAAGCCCTTCTGGTCGAAAAGATTATTGGCTTGCATATAAAAGCCGAGGCGGTTTGCGCCGATTCGGAAGCCTTTTTCAACACGAAGATCAGTGTTGGAATAATCAATCACCTCGACGTAAATCTGCTCCTTGAGCGGCGCATCGGGATTCAACAACGCCTCGCCGCCATCGGACCACGCCAGCAAGAAATTGAGCCGCCAGTCTCCCAGAAAGTTTTGGCCGACAAGCTTGGGGCCGAAATCAACCGGCGTTTTGAACGTGAGGTTGGCCGTAACCGAAGGCACGCCACGCTGCTTGATTTGCGCCGCGGCCTCTCTTTGGCGATTGGCCAATTGCCGGTCTTCGTAAATGTACCGGAATCCGGTTCGCCCGGTGCTCGTGGTCAAGTACTCGAGCGAAGTCCAGCCCTGCCACCAGCGACCGAAGCGTTTTTCCAGCTTGAGCTCGAGGCCGCGAATGTCGGCGTAGCTATTGTTGGCGTAAGTCGCGATATCATTTTCGCCGTCGAGAGAAACGATGTTCTGCGGGCTGAGCTGGTCGGAGACGTCTTTGTAGTAGCCCGTCAAGTGGATGAGAAAATCCTCGCCGATTCCCTGTTCCAATCCGGCCTCGTAGGCGATGGTTCGGGGCCACTCCGCAAGGATATTGGGCAGGTCAGCCCCTCTTCCGCTGGAGCTAGGCCGCGTCAAAAAGAGCTGATCGACAACCGGCGGTTGCAGAAAATGTCCATAGTTGAAAAAAATCTTGCTCGTCGCCGTGACGGGATGAGAAATGCCCACGCGCGGGCTCACATAAAGCTTGTAGCCGCTTTCCGCCGTAGTCAAATTCGAAAAGCTGTTGCTGTTGGCGCGATA
>JABWAN010000153.1 GCA_013361015.1 Candidatus Zhuqueibacterota bacterium
GAGCGCTTGGAGCGCGCCTTGCGCGAGCTTGCCAGTGAGCGCTCGCCGCACGCCCTGCTCGCGCAAGCCCGTGCCCGCCTCGAGGAACTGCACGAAAAACATGCGTGGTGCCAGGCGGCGCACCGTACGATTCAGAATGACCTCATGAAAGTGGAAACGCTGGAATTGGAGATCGAAGAACGTGCGGCGCAATTGGAAACGTTGGAGCGGCAATTGCGCGAGGCGCAGCTTGAGATTTTGCGCAATCGATTGCAGCGCTGGCGCGAAAATGAGGCGCGGCGCGAGTCCATGCAGAATGACATGGCGGCGTTGCAAAAACTTGAAAACTTTCCCACGGAGCTTAAAGAGCAATTCTTTCAGTGGCGCGACGAATATTTGCACCTCGAACGCTTGCAGCGCGTGCAAGCCGAAGAACGCAGCGGCCTGGAGCGGCGTTTGATGGGTTTGTCGCAACAGAGCAAAAATTTGCAGATGCTCGAACCGTTATGGCAAACCGGAAGATTCGAAGATTTTCTCGCCAAGCGCAATCGCTGGCAGGCGGCATACGATGAATTGGTCAAGATCGAAGAAGAGCACCACGATGCCAGTGAAGAAGTGAAAAAGTTCGGGTTGGGAGAAGCGGAACGCGCTGTACTGAAAAAACTTGACCTGGCGCAGCTCGAACAGTTTAATGCCATCGAGGCGAAATACACCGACGCGGAAATCAAAGTCAACCAATTGCGCGCGGACACCAAGAATTATGCGCACCGTCTCACCGAGCGTAACCGCATTTTCAATTTCTGCGCGGGCGTGGCGATCATCGCGCTCATCTACGCCGGCTCGCGATTTTTGACCGCGGAGACTGCGGCCTCGAAAGTCGGCGACGCGCTGCTTCTCGGTTTGAGTTTTGGCGGCTTGTTGTTGTTGCTCAATCTCAAAAATTTGTGGGAAAATCAAGAAAAGGAATTGAAGCAACAGCTTGAAGTAGCCGAGAGCGAGCTTTTGGAGAGTAAACGCGAGCGCCGCGACGTGCTCAACCAATACAAAGTCGAATCCGTGAGCGATCTCGTGCAGCGCCACACCATCTATCTCAAGGTCGATGCCGTGTTGGACAAGAATCACGCGCTCAAAGAAGAGTTGAAAACGCTCGAAAAAGATTTGCTCGCATGGGTGGCGCCGTTGGGCATCCCGTATATCGGCCTCGATACTTTGCCCGAAGCAGAAAAACGTTTGCGCGAAAGCCATCAAAACTATTCCACGAGCCAAACGCTGCGCCAGCGGGCGGCCGAGCTACAAACGCAGGAACAGGAGATTCAGGAAAAGCTGAAGGGCTATGGGCAACAGCTTGAAAGCGTGCTACAGCGCGCGGAAATTCACGAGCCGGTGGGCGAAAAAGCTTTTCAAGCTTTCCAGGTGGCCTGCAAAGACCGCGAGTATCTCGACAGCCTGCGCGCGCAGAAGCAGCAAGTTGAGGCCATGAGCCATGAGATTTTGGAAAGTGAAACGCTTGCCAGTCTGGCGGCGCGCATCAAGCAATTGGAGACCGAGCTTGCCAATCTGCCGCCGGCTTCGCCTTCGCATGTGACGCCCATACGGGAATACTCCGAAGCCACGCTCGCTGCTTTCCGCACGCAACGCGAAGCCGTGTTGCACGAGGTCAACCAGCGGCAACAAACATTGACCGCATTGAAAGAGCGCGTGGCCACGCGGCTGCAGGATTTGCCTTCCCTCGCAGAAGTGGAAGAAGAAATGGCGTTGGAAACCGGCGCCATTGAACGCTACGAACGCGCGCGCGCGGCCCTTGAAATCGCGCGTGAGGGCATTGCCCAAGCGGCGCAGCGCTTGCACCGCGACTTTGTGCCGAAGCTCAACGATTTCGTCGGACGCCATTTGGAGAAGCTCACCGCAGGGCGCTACACCGCCGCACTGCTCGATCCCAAAACTTTTAGCCTGCGAGTGCAAAGCAACGATCAGCTTGCGCCCGTGGATTTGGAGCGCCTGAGTTTCGGCACGCGCGAGCAGGTCTACTTGCTCATGCGCGCCGCGGTCGTCGATATCTTCACACAGTCCGGCGAATCCATTCCGTTGTTTTGCGATGACCCGCTCGCGCATGCCGATGCAGAGCGCCTCGCCAACGCGTTGGAAGTCTTTCGCTTGCTCGCGGAAACGCAGCAAATTTTCTATTTCACCAAAGATCAAAACGTCGCCAAATATTTTAGCGAGCGTTACGGGCCCGCCTGCGTCCTCTCGCTGTCGTAAGCAAATCACCTCTCAATTTTTTGCAAGCACTCTTAAGTTGTCTTTCAGAAGGAACCTTTTTCCGCGCTCGGGACAATGCCTCTAATGGGCTGCTTCCCAGTACTTAAAAAGCTCCCTACGGGATGACAGCATAAAAATTTTCACATTCTCTTTATGCGCTCTTATTTTCCACAACTGCTTTTTACCGCCCTGTTTGCCGTCCTCACTTTGACTTCGCGTCAACTATTGCGCGCGTTCCTACGCGCTTGGTGGGAAAAGCCTCTCGTGCAGCGTGCGCACAAATGGCTCCCCGTCTTTGGCTTGTTCTGCGTGCTGCTTTGGACGCTCGGCACTGCTCTGCAAAACTATGCGCTCATCATGCTCGGCGCCGCACCGGTCGTGGTGTTGTTAATCTCCGCGGTGATGTATACCGTTGCCTTGCCCTTGGCGATTGTTATACACGCTCTGCATGAACGCAAGCGCAAATCTTTGTCACGGCCATTACCAGAAAGCATAATCGCTCCACGCATGAACCGCCGCGCGTTTTTGCGCCACGGCGCCGCGGCCTTGCCCGCATTTTCCGTGATGAGTGGATGGACCGGCGTGGCAGAATCCTTCGAAACCGTGCGCATTCCGAATTTCACGTTTCAATTTCACGATTTGCCTCCCGCGCTGCACGGATTTAAAATTTGCCAGCTTTCCGACATGCACCTCGGCTACTTTCGCGGCTTGCGTGACATGGAACAACTGTTCGAAAAAGTTGCCGCGCAACAACCCGACCTCGTGCTCGTCACCGGTGACATTGCGGATGATCTGTCCTTGCTGCCCGACATTCTGCGCTTGCTCGCGGAGCTTAAGCCGCCGCACGGCGTTTACGCTGCGCTCGGCAATCATGAATATTATCGCGGCATCAAAACCGTGCGCAAACATTTCGAAGCGAGCACGATTCCGCTCTTGTGCAACACGGGTGTCGCCGTGCCGGTGCATGAGGCTACGCTATTCATTGGCGGCATTGATGATCCGAGCCGTTCGCGGCGCACGGATTATAGCACGTTCTTTCCGCAATCGGTGGAAACGGCTCTGCTCCACGCGCCGCATGAGGCGTTCAAAATTTTGATGAGCCACCGTCCCACGGCTTTTTATCCCGCAACAGAATTTGGCGTGCAATTAACGCTCGCGGGCCACACGCACGGCGCGCAGCTCGGGTACAATGGCCGCAGCGTGTTGGAGCTGGGGGGCAGTGAAAAACTCTTGTGGGGACATTATCAACGCGGCGCAGCGCAGCTTTACACGACCTGCGGCGTGGGCCATTGGTTTCCGTTCCGCTTGGGTTGTCCGCCGGAAGCGCCGATGATGGTGTTGGAAAAAGCTTCCTAGTACTACAACGTTAAGTCGATACAATTGCCGTCCCGAAAGGGACCACTTGACAATAGCCACGTCATTTATGACGTGGTAAATGGGGAAATAGAGAAGAAGTCCCGTTAGGGACGGTTGAATATAGCGCGTGCTTGACAAACAAAATCGTGCAATTTCAATCGTCCCTTCGGGACTTGCGATAATTTTTCCCACTATACCCCGCGATCAATCGCGGGGCTATTATCATCTCGTCCCTTGCGGGACTTTTCAAACCACGAATGAAAAGCTTCGGTATTTAACTTAACGTTGTAGTACTAGCGTTGTCATTCTGAAAGAATCTTTTTATGTTCTGGGCGAGGTGCGAAGCATTGCTATGCGCACTGGTGTTGATCCAGATTCCTTCGAATGATACACGGTTTTGTGAAAGAAGGTTCATATGCCGCCTGATACCACCGTAGCACTCCTCGATACCACCACTTCCTTCTTTCTCACACAGAAAGAAACACTCGACGTGCTTGGCAAAGTGCTCGGCATTATTGGCGGCGGCGGACTGATCGGCTTGCTCACGCTGTTCTTCACCAAAACTTTGCCGTGGTGGCGCACGCGACGCGACCGCCGTTTGCTGGAAAATAATTTGGACGGCTCGCTCTATTCTAAAGCCGTGATCGAGCGCTCCACCCAGCACTATGTCGATCCCTTTTGCCAAGTGGTTGACCCTGCCGGAGCTGAGGAACCGCGCCATCTCGCCTTCAATCCCAAAGACAATCTCTTCAAAGTGGTGGACGAGGCGCTCGCGCAATCCACCGCGCACCGTTATCTCATTCTGCTCGCGGATTCGGGCATGGGCAAGACTTCGTTTCTGCTGAATTATTTTGCACGCTATCTGCGCAAAGGCAAGCGGGGCTTCGCGTTGCAGCTCGTGCCGCTAGGCATTCCCGATGCTGATGCGCGCATCGCCACGATTGCAAAGAAAGAAAAGACTGTGCTTTTGCTCGATGCGCTCGATGAAGACACGCTCGCGATTGTCGATCATGCCGCGCGCTTGCGCGATCTCGTCAAACTCACGCGCGATTTTCAAAAGGTGCTCATCACCTGCCGCACGCAATTCTTTCCCAAAGAAGAAGAGATTCCACGAGAAACCGGCATTGTGAAAGTCGGGCCGCGCGCGGCCGGAGAAACGGCACAATATCTCTTTCACAAGCTGTACCTCTCGCCTTTTACGGACGAACAGGTGGAAGCTTATCTCAAAAAACGTTATGCGTTTTGGCAGCGCCGGCGACGCAAGCTAGCGGACGCCATGGTGCAGAAGATTCCGAACCTCAGCGTGCGACCGATGTTACTCGCGCACGTCGAAGATTTGGTGCGGGCTGACCGTGCCGTGAATTACTCGTTCGAGTTGTATGAAGAGATGGTGGAGGCCTGGCTCGAACGTGAAGAAGGCATTTTTTCGAACTTAAAGAAAGAATCGCTCAGGCAGTTTTCAGAACGGCTTGCTGTTGATCTTCATTTGAACCGGAAACGTCGTGGTGCTGTGCGTATCCCACGCGCGGAGTTGGCAGTATTGGCGCAAGCTTGGAACATTCCGTTAGAAGAGTGGCTACTCAGCGGCCGTTCGCTCTTGAACCGCGATGCCGAAGGCAACTACAAGTTCGCGCATCGCGTGATCATGGAATATCTCATTGTTAAAAGATTTATTGCCGGCGACCCCGCATGCTACGATATGCAATGGACCGATCATATGAAGGAGCTTCTTTGGGAAATCATTCAGTATCGTCTCGCTGCAAATGAACCCATCAACTTTGATGTTAAAAAGGCCGATTTGAGCGGTCTGCAGCTTTCTCTCCGCTCAGTTCCCGTCGCCAGTTTAACAGATGAAGAAGTGCGGTTGATGCTCAAAAGGCAGGGCTTTTTTGACAAGAGTGTGCATAGGGATGGAGCGGGGATCCGGCATCTCTTTGAACGGACGGAAAGGAAAGACGGAAAGTTGGTGGTTGATCACACCACGGGTTTGACTTGGCAACAGGCGGGATCAACCACTGGCACTTCTTTTCATGATGCTGAAAGATATATCCGTGATTTGAATCAACGAAACTTTGCGGGTTATAGCGACTGGCGTTTGCCAACTCTTGAAGAGGCGATGTCTCTCATGGAACCGAGCAAGCGCGGCGACTTATATCTTAATCCGGTTTTTGATCGCCGGCAAAGTGGAATTTGGACAGTCGATAAATTCAACCGAGATGAAGCGTGGAGCGTCTATTTTGCACTTGGAGTCTGCAACCGCAATCCTGTTAGCAACACTAGCTTTGTTCGCGCTGTGCGTTGAGGGCAAGTGACATTTCATCTGAAGTCGGACTTGCATTTATCGCCTCGCGCAAACGATGAATTGGCAAACGCAAAAGCACTGGCGCGGCTTTGCGCTGGGCTGCGGCTTTCCCAAACAAATGCTGCCCGGCGTGTTAGCCAAGCTCGAACGCGAGCGCGTTCCGCTCGTGCTGGTTTGTGAAACCGGGCGCGAGCTTTATAAAACCAAAGAGCGTCTTCCTTCCATGATGTGGGAATATCCGATCCATGAGCAAAAAGAAAAAGCCTCTGGCTGAAGCGCAACCTGAAAACAAAAATTCTCCCCACCAGCGCCGCTTCGAATGGTGGAAACTGCTCCTGCCTATGGGCCTCACGCTGCTGCTCGCGCGGCCGTGGGAATGGCGCGTCTTCGAAAGCGAAACCCCGGCCTTTGCGCCGCTCAAGCCCATCGTGCGCCCGGACTCCGGCATCGTTTTCATCGCGCGCAACGGCGCTGCGGACCGCAGCCAAGACTTGGACGTGGAGTTCGACAGCCTGCTCTTTGCAGGCGCCGGGCGACTATTGCGGAACACCGAGCCGCAACAATGGCTTTTCAGTTTGGCAGGCCGTGACTTGCCCGAAGCCTCACTGCGCGACGGCAGCCATTCCCTGCGCGTGGGATTTGCCGGCGATGCGCTGTGCGCGCCGCTCGTCGTGAAATTTTCCTCCCAAGGCCCGGTGGTGCAGGCGGCGATTGAAGCGGTTCCCGGACGGCCGGAGGACCGTCAGTTTCGCGGCCTTGTGGCCAGCAAGCTGCAAGATGAGGAAGACACGCTCAAAGTCGAAGTCGCCTTTCACAACGAAGGCCGTTTGCAGCAAGCCTCTTTGCCGGTGAAGCGCGTGACCGACCTGGAAACCGGCGTAACGTATTTCGAGTTCGAGACCACGATTCAAGGCCTTCCGAAAATCGCGCCGGAAGACACGCGTTACGGCGCGCCGTTCTTTGCTTTTCGCGTCACTGATGCGGCGGGCAATCGCTACTATCACCAGCAAAGCTACGCGCAGTTCATGGCCCCGGGAGATAATCGCTTCGGCGTCAATAGCATTGCGGATATTGAAGTGAAACGCCTGCCGCCGGATCTGCGCCAGCGCACCACGGTCGCGATTCGCCTTGTGCCCAAGCCCATCACCCAGCTAGCGAACGGCAGCCCAGCGCTCGTGCTCAAAGTCGAGAGTATGCTCGGCAATTTGAACCAATTGGATTGGACCGACCTGCCCCCGCCTTTGCGCAGCCCGCAGCCGCTCACTTTCATTTATCGCAATGAAGAGCAAGTGGCCATTGCGTTCGGCAATCAATACGTCGACGAGAAAGCGCCCGCAAACGCGGCCGCAATCTATCGCGTGGAACAAGAAGGCCGCGACGGGCAGGTGTATAGCAGCAACTCCGCCCAAGCCGGGCCGGGAAAAGAACCCTCGGATGATTTTCTTTCGGTGGAAGAAGCGCAGCGCATGATCATCGCGCAGGGATTTTATGATCGCTTTTTGAATCCCAAAGGCGAGGGCGTGCGGCATCAATACGACGTGATCGAGCGCGATGGAGAGAAGCTTGTCATCGACCGCGCCACGAATTTGACGTGGCAACAGTCGGCCTCTTCAAATTATATGACCTTTGAAAAGGCCCGAGCGTATGTCGCAGAGATGAACGCCAAAGGTTTTGCAGGTTATCGCGATTGGCGTTTGCCCACTTTGGAGGAGGGGATGTCATTAATGGAGCGTGGCAAAAAGAACGGCGATTTGTATATTGCTCCCGTATTCGATTCCAAGCAACGTTGGATTTGGACTTCAGATAAACAAGCGCCGGGCGCGGCGTGGGTGGTCCTTTTCAACGACGGGGGTTGCGGCCACAACGTTGTCGGCAACAGTGGCTGCGTCCGTTTGGTGCGCTGAGGACAATCATGGATCATTTGATTATTTTTCTTTTTTGATCATTAATCTTTGGCTGTTGCTTTTGCTTTTAGCAAAGCGAGCGCGAGCGAGCGGTCGCGAAAATTTTTTACCAAGAGGTGCTCCTTGCGGATTGGTTTGCAATCCGCTGTGTGCGTCATTTGATGTTGTCGATTTCAACCCGGATTTTATCCGCGAGCGCTGCCATAGATAAGCTGGCCCTCTTTTTCAACCAATGCGCTAAAAGAATTGTTTTTGTCGAGATTGATAATGTCAACCGGCTTGGAAAGGCGGCTATATACGTCCCAGTAGAAATCGAAGAACAGCCTCGGCTCGATGCCCTTGATGCCCAAATCAATGTCGTTGGCGTTTTCATCTTTCAAAGCAGAGCCAAACAACACCACGGCTTTCAACTGATACTTCTTAGCGTATTCAGCGATGATACTTTTGTCTCGTTCTGCAAGCATGGTCTTGTTTCTCCCGGCCTGGTTTGATATACGATCGACGCAAGCGGTGGCCCATGTGCTGCGCGTGATGACGATAAGCAATCGCAAATTTGACGAGTGCAAAATAGCCATCTATCGTCCCGGAATCAAGCGCAAACTCGGAAACGGTTCATCTTTATCAGCCCGCAACATGACCCGCCCAAGAGTGAATGCTCCCATTGCAGTGGAATCTTCATTGATGTAACCGTGTGCACGTTTATAGGAAAGCTGCCTGCGGCATAACATGATGAGATGGTGTATGCCGTGGCATGGTTTCTCATTTTATTCATTCAACTATGGCAGAACAGAACTCTAAAAAATTCGACCGTACTCTCACTGAAGGCCCGATACTCAAGGCCGTGTGGAAATTGGCGTGGCCCACGATGCTGCAAAATCTCATCGCGGGCTTGCAAGGCATCATCGATCACACCATGGTTGGGCATCTCGTCGGCTTCGCCGCGAACGCAGCCATTGGCGTGAGCTGGCAAATTTTTCTCGTTGTCGTCGTGT
>JABWAN010000154.1 GCA_013361015.1 Candidatus Zhuqueibacterota bacterium
TCAAAAGCAAATTGACAAAGCGCAACAGTATTTGGAACAAGGCAGCAGCAAGCGTAGCGATGCAAAGATCGATCTGCTGCGCGCATATCTCGAAGCGTGCGGGGGCAAAACCAACGCCGCCGTCGAACGGCTCGAAAAAATTTCTGCGGCAGATGAACCTCGTGCTTTGTATGTCCTGGGAAATATTTATCTGCACCGCGCCGGCGAGGCGCGGGACGCCGGGAAAAAAGACCGAATCGGCTTTTATCTGCAGCAAGCTGCCGGGGCATTCAAAAACGCGCTCGGCAACAAAGAGGCGAGAGTGCCGGACGACTGCGGCTTGCTGATGCGATGCGCCGAGTTCGCCGCTTCTCCGGAACATCACGCCGAAGAGCTGGCCGGGTTGTATTCGGATTTCATGAAGCAAAACGGCTTGCGGAAGAATCATTGGATGACCTGGAACATCGCGCTCGCGCAATTCTGGACCGGCACGCCGGCCAAAGCGGCGAAGGCCGGTGAAGACGTGCTCGCGTTATTGGAAGAGACGGAAAAAATCGACGACGCTGCTATCGCGCCGCTGTCGCAAACTGCGGCAAGCATTTGCGGCGAGGTCTCGAATGCGAACTACGGCAATAAGCTTTTGAAACTGCTCGATCATCTGGCGGCGCGAAACGAGCAGGCAGCCGTCAAACGTTTCAACCGCCTGGGGATCGCCGCCGCCAACCGGATGCTTTATTTAAATGCTTCGGAAGACGCTGGGAAACAGCTTCGGCAAAATATTGTTCGCTTGGCCAAAATGGATCCGGCCAACACGGCAATCATTCTTCTCGGCGCTTACGCCGCGCTCGACGTCAAAGACCAGGCAACCGCCGCCGCGACCATTGAGCAAGCCAAACCCGAGACGGATTTTGAACTACAGTTGTGCGCGGCATTAAAAAGCTTGCTCGCCGGAAAGACGTCGCCGGAAATAACGGCAGCGCCTGCTGCAGGCGCCGCAGACGAATTTGTGCAAGCGCACCGCTTGTTGCAGGCGGTTGCCGCATTTGCCAATGACAAGAAAGAGGCCGGGTATGAAGCGCTTGTGGCTGCCATGAAAATTTCGGCGGAGGCTGTGGCAAATATCATCAATGTCGAAAAGTTTCTGCCGGCCTTGTGCGCTTTTTCGACGAAAACGGGCGCTGTGCCTGCGCCCTTGATTGAGGGAGTACGAAAAATAATGAATGCGGAAATGCGCGGCCGGCAAGCTTACACGGTAGCCCGTTGCGCCGCGGCCATCGGCGAGACGGAAGAGGCGTGCCGGCTGTGGGAAAAGTTTTTGGAAAAGAACAAATCAACGAACGGCCACGAACACCAGGAGTATGCAAAATTTTTGTGCCATCTGGCGGTAGCTGGCCGCCAAGCTGACAATTTTGCGTCAGCTCAAATGCTCCGGAAAGCCGCTAAGTATGCCAAACGCGAGGCTTGAGATGAATCAATTATCAGCTCAATTGTTGGAAAAACATGCCGGGCAATTAGAAACCATTGCTGCGACCTCTCAACTCTTGGCCCATTTGCTTCCCAAGGCGAAAGAGTCCACGATCAATTCCGGGCGTTATCGTTTTCTGGGAACGGCTATTCAACAGCGCCCAAAGCTTTTGGCCGCCTTGTTGAATGGGGAGAAGAGCTTCGTGGATCGCGAGTGGCGCGAGGTGATGGAAGCGCACAAAGCCGATGCGCGCTTTCTGCACGGGGCGGCGGTTTTTTATCGCGAGCAGGCGCTGGCGAATCTCGAAAACGGCAACTTGGCAAAAAATTATTGGCCCCTCAGCACTTCGCTGTGGACGCTGTTGGTGAGCACGGAAGAATTTTGGGATTATTTTTCATCCGACCGCAGCACCGACCGCGAGACCGGAGAACGCTCCACTTTGAAACTGGAAGAGCAGGATAGTTTGATCGAGGAATGGATGAAAGGCATGCTCTCACTGCACAGCACGTTGGGCAGCATGAAATTCGCCGCTAAACAGCACGAGGTCGCTTACGTTCACCTGCGCTGCCTTGAATTGTGCCAGCAGGGAGAAGAGGCTTTGCGGGAAACTTTGAAAAAATACTCTTTCCCGTTCCGGCTCAAGCCGCAGGATGAACGGCTTGTGAAAATCAAGACCGCGGCAGCAGATGCTTTGGACGATATTGGCAGCGGGCTGGTTCGAGAGGCGACAAAAATTGCCGAGGATGCGGATGCCATCGGGCGCCTGCCGCAAGGTATTCGCAAAAACTATCAAGGCGGGATTCAACACCTCGATGTTTTTATCAAGCTCGATATTCCAGTCGGCAGAGTGCTACGCCAAAGTTTGGAATGGTACAACGACTGGTGCTATGATCTTTACCTCACGCAGCAGCTTAAAGAACTCAAGAATTTGATCAAACCCGCCAGCGCCGTGGCGAATCAGCTCATTCCGCTTTGTGTAAAAAGCCGTGTTTCTCCCGAAAACGCCGCGCTGTCACAACACTTTTTGTTTAAAGGGTTTGCGGTCACGGCTGAGGACCCCCAGCAAGCAACCAAGGAGTACCAGGAAGCAGTAGCGTGGTATTCGGGCAACGAGAACGCCAAGAAGCTATTGGGTGATGCGTATCGTGCGATCATCATGAAACAGCTTGACGGCGCCGTGGAACAGATGAAGAAAGAAAATTATTCGAACGCTTACGAGATTTTGGATTCCGTTGAAAAACAACTTCCAGAGGATGATTCCACTGGTCGTCAAGAGGTCAAGGAAACGCGCGCGCTCGTCTGCTTCCGGCATGCTGAGATGCTGGCCAACGACGGCAAATTCAGTAAGGCCCTAGAGCACTCACTTGAGGCGCAAAAGCTGGCTCCGAACCAGCCGGCGATCAAGCAATTGGTGAAGGAGATGGAGGAATATGCCCCGGAAGAGAATAACCTCCGCAACTTGAAAAATGCCCGGGAAGCGATGGATCGAGGCAACCATGAACAAGCCATTCAACATGCGGCCAAAGTGTCGTCGAAATCGAAGTTTTATCAAAACGCCTGCCGCATCCAATCCGGCGCTTATTTTCATCTGGCGATTTCGTTGGCGAACAATCAGCAAGATTTCGCAAAAGCGCTAGATAAGATGGAACGCGCCTTGGAATTGAATAGCTATCCTGAGGACCGCAACGTCATCGCACAACAATTGGAGCAGCTCAAACAGGCAAAGGTAGGGCATGACATTCGGCAAGCCTGCGACCGGAAAGACTGGGCGGAGGCGGAAGAAATTCTTCACAGCGAGATGGCAGAAAACCGCTCCGGCCAGTACGGCCAATTCTTGCGCCAACAATTGGCCGCGGTTCTCAACGTTCATGCTGTAGAGCTACTCAATGGCGTTCAACAAGCTGAGAAAAAATTTGCTGATGCAGTTAACGATATTATGAACAGCGTTAGACAACAACCAGGAGTGGGTTAAATGAGTGCACGTTATGTTTCCTCGAAATTTCAGAGCTTTGGTCTGGATTCTTCCGCCTGCCCGGTATGCGGAGATTATGGAGCAAGACACAAGATTGTCATGAAAATTCTCTCTATGCTGCGCTCGCAAGGAAATTTCCGTTTTACCAGCGTGAAGCAGTTCTGGCAGCTCTTTGAAAGCGATCTCTGTTATTCTTGCCGGAGCGAGCTGGATTCGTTATCGGACAGAATACACCAAGCTAAAGAGCTTCTTGAGGAAGCGGCGCAACTTGATCCGGGCAACAAAACCATCAAGGACAATCTTGCTGCCGTAAAAAGAATAACCTAACACAATTGGAAAGCAAAACTCATGATCGTAACAGACAAGCCCAATCCCTTTCAGGTGCTGGGGCTGCCGGCTCACGCGGCGAATCAGGAAATCGTCGAACGCGGCCAGGAGTTGTGCGAGCTGGCCGAATCCGACGCGCAACGGCTGCTCTACCGCTGGGCCATGGAGCAGCTCATCACCAAGTCGTTGACTCGTCTCGAATACGAATTGTTTGAAATCCCCGACGCCCAATATGAAGACGAGGAGTGGGAACGATTCATCCGTCTGCATCGAAACAACCCGATCGACATTGCGGCGTTGGCAGCGGAAAATCCGCCGCCAGGCTGCGAAGACTTCGACCTGCAGGCGCTGGTGATGCTGTATTTGACGGCCATGCTCAAAGCGCCCAAAGGCGACCTCAAAACTGCGGTGGAGCATTCACCGTTCAAACCGGGCGTCGGCCTATCCCCTTTGGAGGTGAGAGATGTCATCTTCGGATAAATTTCCTGATTGGGACAAATTTGCAAAACGCGAGGCTCCGGAGGTCGCAGATCTGTTGTCGCCGGCTTCCGAAGTCGCCGCGGATTTGCAGAAATTTCACGCCAAGCTTTTGGCGGTTCGAAATGAAGTTGAAGAAGCCGGCCGTGACGGTATTGCGCCGCTGGCGCAATTGGCGGTGTTGGTCTTCAAAATTGCCGCCGCCCTGGAAAAATACAAAAGCGAGCTGGAATCCGTCTCTCAACCCAAAGCGGATGTTTTTAAGACACTGCGCGTGCTAAAAGATCAGATGCAAACCGTTCTCAACGAGGCCGGCATTGAAATCATCGCGCCGCTGGGACGGCCTTACGAGGAGGTGGCCGATTTCGTCAACGTGATGCACTGGCGCCATCATGAGCAATTCACCGCCGAAGTGGTCG
Organism: Candidatus Zhuqueibacterota bacterium; assembly: GCA_013361015.1. Lineage (GTDB taxonomy): Bacteria > Zhuqueibacterota > Zhuqueibacteria > Zhuqueibacterales > Zhuqueibacteraceae > JABWAN01. The sequence goes on from JABWAN010000154.1 coordinate 4,640, forward strand.
CCGAGGTTTTGGAGCCGATCGTCAAGCGCCGGGGCCAGGCGGTGCATCTCGCGCATCTGATCATGGGAGCTCCGCCCAAGCCGGAAGAGCCGGCCGCTTCGACCAACGTTGAAATCAGCGCTGCTTCGGAAGTATAGATTATCGAGGGAGAATTAATTATGCCGGAACAAATCATCAGCAAAGCCGTGGGCATCGATCTCGGCACGACCAACAGCGCCGTGGCGGTGATGAATCCCACCGATAGCGACATCGTCATCCACCGCGACAAAGTCGCCAAGCGGGAAACGACTCCCAGTTGCGTGTGGAAAGACCCTAAGACGACGGAAATCGTCGTCGGCCATAAAGCGTTTGGCCGCATCGGGACCACGCCCAAACCGATCCGATCCATCAAACGCTCGATGGGAAATCAGATCAAGGTCAAGCTCACCGATCGCGATGTCACGCCCGAAGAAGTTTCCGCATATATTTTGGAGGAAATGAAAAAGCAGATCGAAGAAGACGTGAGCGCCTTTGGAACCGACGGCTCAAAATGGATTGTCGATAGAGCCATCATTACCGTCCCGGCATACTTTGATCAGCCGCAAATTGATGCGACGCGCGAAGCCGGAAAACTGGCCGGGCTAAAGGTGATGGATCTCCTCCACGAGCCGACCGCCGCGGCTTGCCATTACTGCTGGCGAACTGGCACCCAGAACGGCGTTTTCCTGGTCTATGATTTTGGCGGCGGCACATTCGACGTCAGCGTCTTGCGCAGCACCGCCGGAGCTTTCGAAGTGCTTGGCATCAGCGGGAATAACCGGCTGGGAGGAGATGACATTGACACGGCATTAGCGCAAAATCTTCAGGAACGACTCCTGCGCGAGGGGTATGCCTTGGAGCTCAACACGAAAGAAGATGTGGAGGATGAATTACGTTTCGATGTGCTCAAGTTTTTAGCCGAAGGTGCCAAAAAGGCGTTGTCCTCTGCTGGGGAATTTCTGCTGCGCGATACCAATAAGCTGTTAGACAAGGCCGGCAATCCCGTGCTCATCGAAACCATGTATGAGCGTCCTGAATTTGAGGAGCTGATCCGGCCGATCGTCGAGCGAACCATTCCCTACTGTCACGATGCTCTGGAAAAAGCGCAGAAAAAATCCGGAGGAGTGACCCTGGCGGACGTGGACGAGATCATTCTCGCCGGAGGTTCTACTCATATTCCTCTGGTGCGGGAAATCGTTCAAAAAGCTCTCTGCTCCGATCCGTCGGTCGCGGAGCCGCGCGCCAAATGCAAAGATCTGGTCTATGAAAAAGTCGATACGATCGTCGCCCTGGGCGCCGCCATCCGCGCGGCCGCGGTCGGGGGATTAACCGTGTATAATCCGGAACGAACCATCGGAGTTTCGTTCCGCGGCACAGCGACCACAGGTTCCAAAGAGGCCTCCGTCGGCGGTAAAGTGGAAACGGCCGATCCGGCGATGAACTTATCTTCCGGGAAGATTCGTTTGACGATTCCTGATTCAGGCTATCAAGACGAAAGCGAAATCAAAGAGGGCGGAGCATTTGCTTTTCGCAAAGTGCCTTTGCAAGCTTCCGCGCAGAATTTATTGACCTTCGAGGTCTTTGATCGGACCGGCAAGCTGCTGGCAACTGCCGGTCGCCAAATTAGCCAATCGCGCGAAGCCCAACGGCCAACCGGAGGCGCCTCCAGTACCGCTGTGCTGTCGAAAGCGATCTCTCTGGAAGTCATGCGCGAGGGAAAAGAGTTTCGCAAAGACTTATTTCCGGTGTTGGCAACTTTGCCGGCCAATGAAAAGCACAATTTTTCTCATCCGGGCAATACCGAATTGATTCGTTTGCCGCTTTATCAGCTCAAACGAAAGATTAAGGAAATCCAGGTTCCGGTGGATTCATCATTGCCCAAAGGCACGCCGGTGGAAATGACGGTCAATATCGATGAACGTTACTTTATCACCGTGCAAGGAAAGATTGGGGAGAAAACCTTTGAAGCCGCCGTGGAGCCGCCGCCGCCGCGCGAAATGCCGAAGCCCGAAGACGTCCAGGCGTTGGACAAATCTTTTAACGAAAACGTGGCGTTTCTCCCCACCGGCAAAAAAGGCGTTGCAGAGGTGCGCTATAAGAAAGCAAAAAAGAGTTTCGAATCAGCCGCGGCGCGCGGAGATAACGAACAAGCCATACACGATTTTGAAGAGATGGAGGAAATCGTCGCCAGCATCTCTCGCACGGAAGGTGCTCTCCAACCGCCGAAAGAATTCTTTGATGACTTGGTGAAAGAGTGCCATGAGATCAACACTTATGTCGCGAGGGCGGCGGCGGAAGCCGGACATCCGCATGACCACCGCGAAGTGGCAAAATCGATCGAAGCGCAGCGCGTGCAGGGCGAGAAAGCGATAGCTGGCAACGACCAAAAGGCTTATACCGATACAATCATCATGCTGGAAACCATTCGCAACCACGTCATCGCGCTTGCCCAAAAAGTGAGCAAGCAAGAGGACAACCGCACCGAATCCGAAAAAGCTGAAGACCACGTCAAACATGCCGGCGGTGAAGCGAACAAGGCGGGCCAACTGGCCGCGGCCCAGGGACGCAAGGATTATCAAGATGAAATCGAGCAGATCAAAGCGCAGTTGAAAGACCTGACCAAAGAGGCGCAGAAGAACCCGCGCGCGGTGCAGGAAAAAATCGGCAAGCTGCGCGCACGATTGAGTCAAATCGTCAACGTCTTGATGGGCAAACGCGACACTGCCGATGGAGGAAAATTGGTTGAGGATATCGGAAGCTGAAAAGGAGCCATCATGATTGTGACCAGAGTCATCGGCATCGACCTCGGCACCACCAACAGCGCCGTGGCCATGCTGGAATTGAACGAGCGCGATCTGTTGCTTAGCAAAGATGCCCAATCGCGAACGACCACGCCATCGTGCGTCTGGCAGGATCCTCGCACCAAAGAGATCGTCGTCGGCCATCGCGCCTACGCCCGCAAAGGCACGGCGCCCGCGCCGATCTCCTCGATCAAGCGTAGCATGGGAACGCAGATGACCGTCGCTCTGGGCGGCAAACAGTATGCACCGGCAGAAATTTCGGCCTTCATCCTGCGCGAGCTCAAAAAACAAATCGAGGGCGAATTAAAGTCCCGCTCGGACGCTGGCTTGGAATATGACATTCACCGCGCCATCGTTACCGTTCCGGCTTATTTCGGCCTTCCGGCCATCGAAGCTACCCGCGAAGCCGGGAAATTGGCCGGGCTGGAGGTGACCGAGCTGCTCCACGAGCCGACGGCGGCGGCAATTTATTATAGCTGGAGATACAATCTCGGCGATGGCGTGTATATGGTTTATGATCTGGGCGGCGGCACCTTCGACGTTTCGATCCTGCGCCGTACCTCCGGCGAGTTTTTGGTGCTGGGAATTTCCGGGGATATTTTTTTGGGCGGCGACGATTTCGACCGCCGGCTCGCAGAGCATTTGCGCAAATTGCTGGCCGCGGAGGGCTACAAGCTGGATTTGGACGTCAACAACGATCCACAGGATTTGCTGCGCTTCAACCAACTGGTGACGCTGGCTGAACGAGCCAAGAAAGAGCTTTCGGCCAAAGATGAGATCGTCTTACGCGATCAGGGCACGCTCAAAGACCAGGATGATACGCCGGTGATCGTCGAGACCTCGCTCACCCGCAGCGTCTTCGAAAGTTTGATCGACGATCTTCTGGAACGAACCATTGCCTGTTGCCATACGGCATTGCAAAAGGCGCAGGAAAAAAGCGACACCGGGCTGGAACACGTCGATCACATCCTGCTGGTCGGCGGATCGACGTATGTTCCGGCGGTGATGGAAAAAGTCAAGCAAGCATTTTGGCGGAGAAAAAACGGCGACCGGAAAACGCCGTCTGCGGCCGCGGAGCCGGTGCGCGATGAGCCGGAAAATGCCGTGGCGCTCGGCGCCGCACTACGCGCGGCCGCAAGCGGCATGGGCATTTGTGACGACAAAAAACGCATTCGAATCTGGTTTCGCGGAACCGGTGCCACCAAGCGCGAGCAAATGACGATCAGTGGACACCTGGAGACCATCGAGCCTGGTTTGGATTTGAACGAAGGATCGATTCGATTGAGCAACGCCGCGGGCGAACAATTAGGAGAAACCGTGCTTAAGCCCG
>JABWAN010000155.1 GCA_013361015.1 Candidatus Zhuqueibacterota bacterium
CTTCGCCCATTGCGATGCGGTGTTTGTGATTAAGCAGCAATTCTAAAATCGCTTGTCCCATTTTTTGATGATCATTCGAAGGCACGAGCAGGCCGGTCTTTCCTTCTACAACAAGTTCGGGATTGCCGCCGACTGCAGTGGCGACCACCGGCTTGCGCGAGCACATGGCTTCGAGAATCGAATTCGACATGCCTTCACTCCACGACGAGAGCACGAACGTATCGAGCGAGCGCATAATGCGCGGCACGTCTTTGCGCCAATTGAGAAAATGCACGTTTTTCGTGATGCCCAACTCTCCGGCAAGCTGCGCGAGTTCCGGTTGCAACGGGCCGTCGCCGACGAAGATGAGTGCGGCGTTTGGAATTTTGTCGATCACCACGCGTGCGGCGCGAATGAGACACGCGTAGTTTTTCACGGGCACGAGCCGACCGATGCTGCCAAACACGGGTGTTTCCGGCGCAAGGCCCAACTCCCTGCGAAATTCCGCGGGGTCGGTTTTGATTTCAAATTTATCCAACTCCACGCCGTTGCGAATGACATGAATGCGTGCAGCAGGATATCCGAGTTTTTCTTCCAACGTGTGACGCAACACGTCCGAAACGCACATGACTTGATCGGCCCAGCGCCACAGATAACGTTGAATGAGCACATGCGATTTGCTCTCGGCTTTGATCAAACCATGCTCGCCGTGCACGATCGCCGGCACGCCCGCGATTTTCGCGGCGAGCATACCTTCAAGCAAAGTGCCCCATGAGCGCGTGTGCAGGATGTCGATGCGATAGCGGCGAAAAAGTTTTGCGAGCTTGACGTAGATGCTCCAATCGCCGCCGAGCTTGTCGCCGAGTTCTTCGACGTGGACCTTTTGACGATCAACGCGTTGAATCAATATGCCGCCGGCGCGGAACACGTAAACGTGGTTCTCGAAGATTTCCGCGGGCATGGCGTTCACGAGATTGACCATGCCGTTCTCTTTTCCGCCAACGTGCATCCAGCCCGTGACGTGCGCGATTTTGATGCGGCGAATGACGCGTTTGCTCATGCACTCATCCCCCGGCCCCTTCTCTTGCAAAGAGAACGGGAGAAAAGCGTGTGCACGCGCTGAAAGCTTTTTCTATTTCCCGCAGAGGCACTTTTCAAAGCTTCAAGCCAGTCGTCCCCCTTCACTTCCCAAGAAAAGGCCGGGGGGATGAGTTCAGTTGGCGGGAAAGCTCTAAGCTCGACATCAATGACATTGAAGGCGGTGTTGTTCATGACAACGATCATATTCACTATTCCAAATCTTCCCTCAAGCATCACTTCACAATGCGACTGCAGATTGCGCGACACCGCCCCGGCCCCCCTCAAGGGGGGAATTGTTTTGTGGAGCGCTCTTAGTGTTCGTGAACACTGCGCGCAATTCTTTTTCAACTTCGCGATCGACGGTGCTCAAGTTATCCGTGGCGATCACGCGCAGATGTGACGCGTAGTTTTGTAGCTCTGCGGTATTCTCCGCAACTTGCCGCAATTCTTCTAAAACATAAGCCGAACGGCGACGCCGCGAAGTTTCCGGGCGTAGCACGAGCAGAATCGCGAGATCCGGTTTAGGCGCGGCTTTCATGAGCCAGCGCAAATATTTTCTTTCGCGTGCAGAGGCAATACGATAGTGCATGAAGCTGTCGTAGAAGTAACGATTCAAGACCAACAAGTGACGGCGATGATGCAATGCGACAAAGAGCCGGAACCGTACGATGCGCAACAGATAGCCGACAAAAAACGGGAATGACAAGCGCTTGCCGGCTGCGAGATGCCGCAGTAATTCTGTTGGCGGAGGTGTTTGCTGCTTTGGAGGTGTTGCCGCCCCTTCTTGTTCACGCCAAGGCGTGACAGCCGGTGTGCGAAACAGGCTGCGCCAGTTGATGAAACGAAATCGCAAATAATATGGTTGATAACCGCGGGCACAAAGCCAGCGTAGCGTCTTTTTGGCGTTGGTGGTTTTGCCGCTGCCTACCATACCCGAGAAAGTTACCAGCATGACTCATTTTCTTGCATTGTTGGATTATTGGATTTTTGGAGTAATGGCGTTTGGGAACGTCAGCTTGTTTGATAATACATGAAGCTCGCCGAAGTCTAGGCGATCGCGATCGCCAACTCACGTCTCCCCACAATCCCTCAATCCAAAACTCCATGACTCCACCAATCCAACCTTTACACGTCGCGATCGGCTTGCGTCATGTACCAATTTTTTTCTGCGTGAACGATATCCACAAAGGGCGAATGTTTGGCAGTGTAAACCGCAACGCCGGCGTCTTTGTGATCTTGAAACCAAAAGCCCAGGCGGCGCGCGGCTACCACTATCGGGCTTGAAAACATTCCGCGCACAGCAAGGGTACTAATTCTCTGCGCACGCACGATGCGAATGAGCTGCACCAATATGTTGCGCAGCATGGGTTCCTGGCCGTCGACAAGCAGATCCAAAATTCTGGCGGCATTGTTTTCGATCCCGACAATCGCGTAACCATGCAATTTGCTTTCGCGCTCGAAACGATAGATTTGAACATCGCGCACGAGCGGGTTTTGCACGAAGCGCCAATGCAGAAACTCGGCATCGCGCACATTGATGACGGCATGGCGCGGCGCAACACGCGCGAACAAGTCGTCGAACTCGCAGCCGAACTTTTTTTCGGATTGCAAACGCAAACGCCACTGCTTGGAGAGGAAGCGCGTGCTCCATTGCAGCGGCGGTAAAATATTCGCGACACCGGCAACCGCTGTGCTCGCGGCATTGCGGCCTAAAATTTTTTGTACGAGCGGCTCGGTGCGGAGAATCGCGCCGTGGCGCACGAACTTGCCAATGGTTTGATGGCCGATCTTTTCCAATACCACGCGCATACGATCGACGGGGTGCGAATAAAGCAACGCCATTTCGCCGTTATCCACCGGCGCTTGCACGGCGCGACGCAATTTGATCGCGACGCCGAGCGTGCGAAACTCTTTGTCAATCGAAGTGTCGCCGCCGTTCCAGCCCTGCACCGGCTTGCCATTGATGAGCATTTTGCGCGGGAACGCGGCGACCATGCCGATGGTGCGCGAGGAGGATTCATCCAGCGCCAGCCAGGCGCGCGGCCGGCCAAAAGGGTTTTGATAATACGACCATTCGAAACGCCGGCTGCGCAGTTCGTTATCGCCGTGCTCGCGATTGCGCAGTAAAATATCTAGCAACAGTTTTCGGTCGGCGATGAGATCAGCTTCGCGAATGATGATTCCCATCGCGCTAGCGCTTTTTGGCCTGGATGATATATTGATTGGCAAGATAGCCGAGCGGGCTGCGGCGGAACGTTTCGAGCTTTTGTCCCCACTTCGAGCAGAACTCGCCGTACTTGCGTTCGAGCATGCGCGGGAAAACCGCGAAGTGATAGAACGAATGATCGGTCGGCTCCAATCCGGCGGCGCGCAATGCACGTTTCAATTGCGCAGGAATATGGCGCTTGCCGGGAATACCGCCGTTCGGCGGCAACGAGAGCATGGCGCGCAATGCTTTGTTCGCGGCATTGATGCCGGAGCCGAGCACGGGTGTTGATTGTACCAAATCGCGGCCGGTGGTGATCGGGCGTGAGAGATTCAACTTATTACGCACCGAGAGAATGATCATGCCACCGGGCTTGAGCACACGGCTGAACTCGCGAAAGGATTTCTCATCCGAGCGCAAATACTCGATAACACCCGCAGCCAAAACAATGTCAAAAAAATCATTCGGAAAGCTGAGCGCTTCGATGTCTCCGACGAGCAGGCGCGGTTTATAGTTTGGCAATTTGTCGTGCAGCAATTTGCGCGTGGCTTGCACCATGCCGGTGGCGATGTCAAGGCCGTACATTTCATATCCGCGGCGCGCAAGGTCAAGTTGCATTTGTCCACTGCCGCAGCCCACTTCCAATACGCGGCCGCTCGTGCCTTCCAACATCTCCAAAAAATATTTGTGGCGAATCGCGATGTCGGGATATTTCGCGCGCTTGCCGGCTAATTGATAATTGCGCTCGTTATAGACATTTGAAATCGAACTAAAGTGCTCCGCGACTTCGCGCTTCGAAACGGTTTCGGTGTTGGGTGCAGACATCTAATCTCCATGAAAAAAAGCATTAAAAATTGCCAATCGAAAATTTGCAATTCGCTCATCAAATATTTTTAAACACCTTCTTCAACCCGCCCCACGCGCCGCTGATTTTGGCCAGAAAGAAATTGAAGTCGTTGCTGCGCACGATATTGAAACGCCGCAATTCAAAACAGTCGGTGTGGTGATCATTAAAACCGCTGATCAATGTCACCGCAGCCGAATAACCCAGCTTTCGCAACAGTTCTTTGTCACGGGGCGAGTAATCGCGGGGGCTGCCGTTCGGATAGCAAAACAAATCACACTTCCCGTCCAATTCTGCTTCAATCAGTTTCTGCGACATGGAGAGCTCGAAGTGTGCTTCGGCCAAACTCAAGGTGGACATGATCGAATGCGTGTGCGTGTGTGAGCCAAGTGTGATGCGTTTGTTCAGCAAGCTGCGCGCTTCTTTCCAGCTCATGAAGGCGTAGCGTTCTTCCAATTGGCGGTCAATGCGGCGCGTGGCGCCGATTTTTTCCGCGAGCTCCATAATGCTGGTCTCGCGTTCCTTGGGCGATAGCGCTTTGAGGTGTGCGCGAATCACGTCGGAAGCAATGATGCGATCGCGCGCCGTGGAAAGCGTCAGCTCGCGCGCATTGCCGTCGATCTCAACTGTGACCGCCGGCTTTTCCGCGCACTGCAGTAGCCAATCCACGCGTTCCGTCCACAGCCCAAGTTTTTCACTGTCGATAAAAGCCGTGGTCAAGAAAATTGTGGCGGGCAGCTTATACTTTTCTAAAATCGGTGCGGCGACCGTGACGTTGTTGCGAAAACCATCATCGAACGTGAGCGACAGAGTGTAATCCGGCAAAGCCTCCTTCGCCGCCAAGCGCCGCACCAACTCCGGCAAGGCTATGACGTGATAGCGGCGGGCAACATACGCCATTTGGCGCTCGAACGTTTCTGCGGTCACGGCATTGCGATTCGAGTAGTTGTTTTCGCCGCCGTGCATGACGCCGTGATAGCACAAAATCACGGCTTGTTTGCGATGCCGCCACTGCAGAAAGGCATAAACACCGAGCCAGCGCAGCAAGCGATACAAAGTTTTTTTGAGCAACAGGCTCATGGCGTACCGACTCGAAGGATTGGACAACGCAATAACGTGCAGCACAATGCGCGGCGTAGAGCGGCAACCGGCTCAGCGCACTGGCGTGGAAGCACGCGCGCCGGCGGGCGCGATCTTTTGCGGCGGCCTAAAGTTTTGCTGTAAATTCTTCTTTGGCGGCGCGACTTCCGGCGCCGGTTCAGTCTGGCTTTGTTTCAAATGCAAATTATAAACGATGCAACTGAATGCGATGAACCAATACAGGGTGTCCAAATCGTTGTAGCTGTGCGTCCAAATTCCGGCGGTGATGCCCATCAAACCCAATTCGAAAGACAAGGCATAGAGCTGCAAGCGCGTGGGCGGCACGCCGGTTTTCATAGTTTTGCGCACTTTGCGAAAATACAGCCACGTGACAAAGAAACTCGCGACCCAAATCACAAAGCCAATGATGCCGAATTCCGCCATGACCTTGAGATAGCTGTTGTGCGCGTCACGCGTGCCGAGATCGGTGAGCCATTCTTCCGACATGTAGTGCATTGAGATGTCGGAGTAGTTGTTATAGCCCACGCCCTGCGGATAGTCCGCGATAATCGCGAAGCTCGCGTCGTTGATGGCAAACCGCGACCGCGCCGAGCCTTCGGTCTGCGGCGCGAGAATCGAAGCCATGTCTTCCCAATAGTCCGGCGGCGTGAGATAAAAAATAAAAATCAACGCCGCAGCGCCGATGGGGACCGCGGCCTTGAAACGTATCGAGCCGGGTGCAAAGATGAACAGAAACACCATCGAGGTCACGAAAATCACCAAAGTAGAGCGGCTGCCGGAAGCGGCGTTCGGCATATAATTCAACACAAAGGGGATGACAAAGATTACGTACAGGCGCTCGCGCCATTTGCCAAAGAGCGCCAGCAAAATCAGCATGGGCATGAACATCATCAAATGTGCGCCCGTGCCGCCGGTCGCGACCTCTGCTTCTTCAATACTAACCCAATCCCACTCCACGCCCCATTGCACCATAAATGACACATACCACATGCCCGCAAACATGGTGTACATCAAGATCGTCAATTCTTTCTCGGTCTTAATGATCTTTGTCATGAACCAAGAGAATAACACGATCTTGGCGAAATCAACGGCGCTGTCGAACGCTTTGGCCGTGTCCGCGGCGGCCCAGGCACTGGTCAAAAACGTCATCCCCAAAAATGCGAACATCCATTGAATCGGCGGCTGCGGCAGTGTCGGTTCTTTGTTTAATTCTTCGCCGTTGAGGATGTAAGATATGATCAATACGATCGTCAAAACGAATTGAAAGCGAATCTCCTCCAAGCCGGCGCCGAGTGCGCGCAGATTTAGATGGAAGACCACAACGTTCAGCAAAACGCCAATGAACGGGCGACGCAGCGTCCAGAAGCAGCCCACAACCAATGCGATGATGGCGATCGCGGCACGGAGTGACACGGCAAATACTCTGTAATATTTTCAGATCGGGAGGTGAAATTGCTGCACTAAATCCTGTTATTCATACCCGCACTAGGGCATGACAGCGTAAAAAGCGTCCCGCCACCAAATTGCACTGCGCTGGTCGTGCAACAGCTCCTATGCCTCGATGCAGTTTCCCGTCGTTTCCGGTCCGCGCCGGCGAGCGAGACGAACACTCACATGCGCTGAAATGATACCGGCTTGTTCTCATTTGATCGTCGTGGCCATTCCCAACTTGCCGAGCACACCGCGAATCTTTCCACGCGCTTTGCCGGTGAGCTTATGCACATCCTGCGCGGATTCCTGCCAGAGCGCAATGACGCGTTTAGGTTTGGTGAGCCAGAGCACGCCGAGGTAGGTGAGGCTGCCGATGATCGTCATACCGATCATCGCGGCCAAGGCCGGCAAATGCAACACATTCTTTGAAACATATTGAAACACGAGCATCGTGATGGCCATGAGCACGCTGCCGCCAAACGCGGGCATTTGCGGCGCGAGGTATTCACGCCAGCCGCTGATGCTGACTTGCTTGAGCAAATTCACCATGAGGAACATCACGATAAACGAAACGATCACGACGGCAATCGAGACGCCGACAATGCCGTATTGCACGCCGATATAACATGCAACCGCCAACAGGGCAAATTCCACCAAGCGCCGAAAGGCGGTGTGACGCACAAAGCCGGTGGCAGTGACAACGGAATTCAAGAACGGATCGATGGAGCGGAGCACGCCGGCAACGCACATGATTTGGAGTGGCAGCGTCATCGGCAACCATTTCTCGCCGAACACGACTTCGACGAATTCTCTGGCTACGATGAGCATGCCGATGAGCAACGGGTAACTCACCAACGACACGGCGAGCACCGCTTTCTCAAAGCCGGCTCTAACTTTTTCAGGCTGATCTTGCACGCGCGCGAACGCGGCGAACATAACGGAATTGATCGAGCGCGTAATGCGGCGTTGCGGCAGGCGCATCAAGTCGAACGCTTTGGTGTAGTACCCCAGTTGTTGGGCATTCAAATAGCGGCCAATGATAAAATAATCGACGTTGTCCGCCATTTCGCGGCACATGTTACGAAAGAAGATCCAGCCGCCGAAACGGAACAACTCTTTGCTCGCTTGAAAATCGAATTTGAGCGAAGGCCGCCAATGCGCGGCGCGCGAAGCGAGTATGGCGGAAACCGAAATCGCAATGATCTTGCTGTAGATCAAACTCCACACGCCCATGCCCGCGAATGCCATGCCCACGGAAGTGGTGATTTCAATGAAGCGCTCGATGATTTGAATTCGTGCTTGCGCGCCAAAATTCATTTGGCGATCGAGCATGGTGGTTCCGGGGTTCGAGAAGCAATCCAGCACCATGTAGAGGGCGATGGCCGGCATCACCGCCTCCAAACGCGGCTCGTGAAAATACTCCGCCAAATAAGGCAACGCGAGCATCACGATGCCGAAGAGCGTTAGCTTGAAGAGAAAGTCCATGATGAAGAGGGTATTGACGTGCTCTTCGCGCACTTCTTCGCGGCGCTGCACCAATCCCATGTTGAAGCCGAATTCGCCGAGCTTCGTGGCGAAGCCGATGATCATCGTCCCCATTTGCACGAGGCCGAAATCCGACACCTCGAGCAAGCGTGCGAGCGCCACGCTGCCGAAGAATTGCATAAACGTGCCGCTGAATTTCGACATCGTGGCGTAGATGATGCCGAGTTTGGCCTTTTCAGAAACGCTTTGAGATTTGGAGGACATGATATGATTTTAGGCTTATGCCGCGTGTGTTGACATTCGCGGGGAAAATTTTATCTTATTGGCGTCAAAGATTATTCAAAAGAGAAAATGTTATGACCAAACAAGAGCACATTGACTATTGACTGAAGATTGCGACCGATGATTGGGAACTCGTTGAAGACCTTTTTGCAGGTGACCGCCGAAACGATTGGTGCTTGTATCATGCTCATCTTGTGCTTGAGAAAACGCTGAAAGCATTTTGGGTCAGAGACTCGGAAAAGAGAGTGCCGCACATACACAAGCTTGTGGACTTGGCCAAAGCAACGCGTTTGGAGTTGTCCGACGATCAAAAACAATACTTGGCTGACATCGCAAACTTTGACATTGAAGG
>JABWAN010000156.1 GCA_013361015.1 Candidatus Zhuqueibacterota bacterium
CGGGCGTTTTGATCTCCCTCGCCCCACGGGTGAATACGACACCTTCGTGGCCTCCGGATTTTTTCCGATGGATCCGGGACAGCGGCAGCGCATGGCAATTGCCGTTGCCATTTCCGGTGGAGGGCAAACCGGCGCGGAGGATATTAGAAGCGTCACAGAAAAATTGACGAACGCGCGCAAAGCTTATGAAGCCGACTATCAATTTGCCAAAGCGCCCACGCAGGTGACGCTCACCGCGGTGCCGGGAAACGGCAAAGTGACGCTTTATTGGGACGACCTCGCAGAATATTCCGTCGATCGTTATTTGGCCGATATCGGCGGGCCGGCGCAAGATTTCGAGGGCTATCGCATCTATCGCGCTACCGATCCCGCTTTCTTGGATGCAAAATTAATCACGGACGGCTTTGGCGTGGCGCGGCTGTACAAACCGATCGCACAGTTCGATTTGAAAGACGGGATCAAAGGGTTCGATCCCGTGGGATACAGCGGCGTGCAATTTTACTTGGGAGACGATACCGGGTTGGCGCATTCCTATGTGGACAATGAAGTCGTAAATGGCCAAAGATATTTTTATGCCGTCACTGCCTATGATTTTGGCTATGCGGCAGCCAACATCGCCCCCACTGAAACGCCGATCAGTATTGACGTTGATTTGCAGGGCAATATTAAAACCGGATCCAATATCGCTGTGGTTAGGCCGAGCGCGAGCGCGGCCGGTTATGTTCCTCCGGAAGTGCAAAGATTCGAGCATACCCGCGGCAGTTCCACTGGAGAAATTGCGATCAACGTCATCGACCCGGCGGCCATCAAGCATGGCCACGTTTATGAAATCTCATTCGAGGACACGCTGCTCGTTGGGAAAGATGCGGATACCCTCACCACCAAAAATTTTTCGGTACGCGACCTTACTGATGATCTCGTGCGTATCGATAAGAGCACACTCTTGGCTGCCGGTGGCGAGATTCCGGTTTTTGACGGCGTCAAACTGACCCTGCGCAATGAGCTGACGGTTGCGCTCGACCGGGTAAAATCCGGCTGGAAGCGCGGCGAAGTTTTTCCGTTTGTATTTTCTCCGGTCACCTTCATCGGTATACAAGGCGAAAAGCGCCCCAATGATTATCAAATCGTTATTGGCCAACCTGGAATGAGCGCTTCAAAGGATACTTCCATCGGTTTCTTACGATTGCCCTCCAAAGCCGTCAATTTCAAAGTCAGAAATACGGTTTTGAATGAAGACGTGACATTCGCGTTCTCCGAATTGCACGGACGCGATGGAAGATTTTCCGTTGATTCAACCAACGCCAAGAATACCGACGTCATTTTGCTGCTGGAAAAAAACCCGCAAGGCCGCTTGGTTTATACCTGGCAAATTTACATGAATCTGAAACCGAACGGCCGTAACCCGCAGACCGGGGACACTCTCAATATTTTTTTGAAGAAGCCCTTTCTCTCGCAGGATGCCTATCATTTCCAAATGAAAGGCGCGAGCATTTCAAACGAGCTGGCCCAGCAGGCAATGCAGAATATTCGCGTGGTGCCCAATCCCTATATCGCGGCGGTCTCGTGGGAGCCGCAGAACACCTACAACAGCGGGCGCGGACCTCGTGAAATTCATTTTATCAATCTGCCCCAGAAGTGTACCATTCGCATTTACAACGTGAGCGGCACGCTCATCGCCAAGCTTGAGCACGAAGCCACGGTTGACAACGGCACGGAGATTTGGAATGTGTTGAGCAAAGAGAATTTGGATATCGCCTACGGTCTTTACCTCTATCACGTTGAAGCGCCCGGTGTCGGAGAAAAAACCGGGACGTTTGCGATTATCAAATAACAAGCTTTGCTCGCAGCATATGCCAAAATTCACTCACGGACTCTCTCTCCGATGGGCCTCATCGATCTACTCGCGATTAAGGCAGGCAAAACTATGAGCACAATAAAATCCCGCAGACTGCGCGTGCTGATCTTTTCAAGCCTCGCGCTCTTTTTGCTCGGCGTTGGTTCCCGCGTTCATGGTCAGGAAGTCAAACAAGTCGGCACTTCAGCAGCAGCGTTTCTGCGCATCCCGGTCGGCGCAAAGGGGATCGCGATGGGCAGTGCCTATACCGCACTCACTGGTGATGGCTCAGCAATGTTTTGGAATCCCGGCAACGTCGCCAATCAATCAAAGCGCAACTTGTTTCTCCATCATTCTCCCTGGCTTCCCGGTTTGGGATTTTATTATGCCGGGTTCTCGTTGCCGATGGCAGATTGGGGAGTATTCGGAATCAACGTCGTCACTTTGAAATCAGACGAGATGGACATCACCACGCCGCAGGCCCAAATGGGTACGGGCGAAACCTTCACCGCGACCAGCACCGCGGTGGGGATTGCTTTTGCCCGGCGCCTGACCGACCGTTTTGCCATCGGCGCAAATTTCAAGTACGTCAACGAGAGAATTTTCCACAGCAACGCCACGGCATTCGCATTTGATTTGGGCACAGTGTTCATAACGCCGTTTCGTAATGTTCGCTTTGGAGTCAGCGTCTCCAATATCGGCACCAAGATGCAAATGCGCGGAGAGGATTTGAATAGCTACGTGGACATCGCCCCTACTCAAGGCGGCAACAACGACAACATCGTCGCGGCATTGAAAACGGACCCATTCGATTTGCCGATCCTCATGCGCCTCGGGCTTGCCTGGGACGTGCGATTAGCAGAGGGCGCGCGTGTGACATTTGCTTGCGATGGTGTGAATCCGAATGATAATGGGCAGAGCCTAAATGTGGGATTGGAATTCGCGACCTTCCAAGAAACACTGGCTCTGCGCGGAGGCTTTAGTGAACTTTTACTCGAAGACCGGGAGAAGGGCCTAACTCTGGGCGCAGGCTTGAAAGTGCCTTCCGTGGGCGGAATCGATTTAGTGCTCGGCTATGCTTATGAGGATTTCAAATATCTGGGAGGGGTCAATCATATTTCTATTGAGATGGTGTTCTAAGAAAGGAGGTGACACAAGACTTCGTGACAGAGATTTTGATGTATCAACAAAAGCTTTAAACTCACCTACGCAGCGGAGGATTGAGAAATGAAACGCTTTTCTACTTTCAGGTGCGGGATAACTCTGCTCGTCATGGTTATTCTCGCTTGTTCATCAGCCTTTGCTCAAACCATCAACGTGACCATGCGATTGAACACCGCCACCAATCGCGATACGCTACAGCCCAATCACGTCGTGCAGATTCGCGGCGAAGCCACCGGAACGGTCACTCCGGCGATTACCTGGGACCAAAACACCGGCATCGTCATGCAAAACGTTGGCGGCGACTATTGGGAAACAACTTTTCAGATGCAAGCCGGTGCAACCATGCGGTATAAATTCTGGACCGGTTTTAGCGCCACGGATGGCACCTTCTTTTGGGATGGCTGGGAGGGACCCATCAACCCGGCGAATCCGGTGAGTAGCGGAGACAATCGTCTTTTCATTGCAGGCAACAGAGACACCACGCTGGCCTTGCAATACTATCATGGCATCGAGACCATGCGCAATCAGTATTGGCGGCCCTATGTGGTGAAACCGGATACTTTCGCCGTGTATGTAAAAGTCAACATGGCGGCCTTTATGGAGACGAAGGATTTCGACCCGGATGCCGGCGATCGCGTCATCGTGCGTGGCTCACCGCCGTTTGATCCGTCCAATGCTTGGACGCTGGACCTTCCGCTTGCGAGAGAAATAGGCAGCGCCGAAGGCGGCGCTTTCTTCTCCGGCGCAGTATACATTCCGAATAGCGCGATTACCGGTGGTAACTTACAAGAGTTCAAATTTATTTTCGTGAAAGGTGCGAATCTCAACTGGGAAAGCACGCCGAATCGATTTTTTACATACACCGTAGCCAAAGACACGACGATTCATTGGGTATACTTCAACAATCAAAAACCCTCGGGTGGCAACCTGGTAACGGCCACTCTAATTTGGCAGATGAATCTCGGCGGCTTGGAAAAATTGGGGCTATTCAACAGCGGCGTTGGCGATCGACTTGTGGTCGACGGCGCAACGGGTTGGAACGCTGCCACGGACCCTGCGAATGCCATTCAAATGGAATATGTGCCATTGCTTGGTCTTTGGGTCGGTCAATCGCTTTTCACCAAAGCTCCGGGGGCCGGCCTTGAATACAAAACCGTGCTGCTTTGGGATTCCTCACGCGTCGATCCGGCCAGCCCCAATTACCTCCCCGGTTTGGATTTGACCGTGCCGCTGCGCTATTGGGAGGAGCCCTCCGTAACGGGAACCGGCAATCGCAACTATACCTATGGCAATCAAACCCAGCAACTCGTTCCCGGCGATTTGGGATTTGATTATCAATTCTTCAACGGGCTGCCGGAAGAGGGCGTCATTGAAACGCCCATCACGCTGACCTTCAACATTGACATGACCCCGGCAACGAACGTGACCACAAATCCCGCAAATCCGCTTTTCCGGCCGGGCATCGACACGGTGTCGGTGCAGTTCTACGGCTGCTTGTTGCCATTGACGCAAGGCGATGGGCTTTATACCAACACGGCGTTGCGATTGGAAGATCCGGACGGCAACTTGGTTTATTCCGGCTCGATAAATATCACGCCTCCCGCACCATATGATGTTGGGTTCAGAGTCAACTACACTGCCGGCGCCGGTGTGACCATTCAAAACGGCGGCGGGAATCTCAGAGGGCGCAGCTACTATCAATTCGTGCATCCGACGAAGGTCAATTCCGACGGCTCGATCACATGGCCGTCCGCTTTTACGTTCCCGACTTTACAGTGGATGGATAGCGATTTGACCGTGGAAGATCCGCCGGATTTGTTCACGCCGACGAGCGTCGCAGAACCTGAAAACGGCGCTGCCATAAAAACCTTTTCATTGTCGCAGAATTATCCCAATCCCTTCAACCCCGAGACCACCATCAAGTATCAAGTGGCAAATAAATCACACGTGCGGATCGAGGTTTATAATGTGATGGGACAATTACTGGCAAGACTGGTCGATCGCCAGCAAGTGCAAGGAGCTCATACCATTCAATGGAATGGAAGAGATTTCACGGGCAAGCAAGTACCCTCGGGAATGTACTTCATCAAAATGACGGCCGGCTCTTTCGAGCAACTGCGGAAGATGGCGCTCATTCGCTAGCGCGATGATGAAGTCAAAATGAAAAGCCATGACAGAAAGATGCAGGACAGAAACATCGGGTTGGCATGATAAAAAATGCTCATCCAGAGGCAACGAGAAGCCAAGAACATTTTTCTGACCTCCATTTTTCTGTCTTTGTTTTCTTAAAAAAAGCTATTAATAGTTTTGCCAGTAATAGTCTTGCCTTCGTTTTGTCGTTCATTGCGCCTCTGATTAGTCGAGTAAAGCCATGAGATTCGAGTTCATAATCTGCGCCGTACTTGCGCGGCTCTTTTCGGTTGCCCATGCCCAAACCGATTCCACCGGATTCATCAAAGGCGCCGATGTTTCTTTCATTCCACAAATTGGCGATTTGGGCGGCGTATACAAGGTCAACAACATCCCGCAAGACCCTCTGAAGATTTTGAAGGATCATGGCTTCAACGTCATTCGCTTGAAACTCTGGCACACGCCGGCGCAGAGTTATGATAATCTCGAAAAGATTTTGTACATGGCCAAACGCATCAAGCAACGCGATCTAAAATTTTTGCTGGACTTTCACTACTCCGATACGTGGGCCGATCCCGGCAGGCAACGCAAACCCGCGGCATGGGTAAGCGCACCGTTCGAGACTCTGAAGGACAGCGTGTATCAGTACACAAAAAATGTCATGCAAGCCTTGTGCGCGCAACAGACTTTGCCGGAGATGGTGCAGCTTGGCAATGAAATCACCTCCGGCATGCTGTGGAATGACGGCCGCGTCGGCGGGAATTTTAATACTTCGCAACAGTGGCGTAATCTCGGCGAATTGCTCAAAGCCGGCATTCGCGGCGTGCGCGAAAGTTGTGCCTCGGGAGATTCGGTGCGCATCCTGATTCATCTCGATCGCGGCGGCGACAATGCCGCTTGCCAATGGTTCTTTGACAATCTCATTTCCCAAAACGTCGCGTTCGACGTTATCGGGCTTTCTTATTATCCCTGGTGGCACGGCACATTGAGCGCGGTTCAAGCAAATTTAAATGATCTGGCGCTTCGATATGGCAAAGACCTCGTCATTGCCGAAACCGCCTATCCCTGGACTTTGCAATGGGCCGATAACAGAGGCAACATCGTCGGCAACGCCAATCAATTGCATAACGGGTACCCTGCGACGGTCGAGGGCCAAAGCGCTTTTCTACGTGAGCTACTCAAGATCGTGCGCAATGTCAGAAATCAAAAAGGCCAGGGCCTCATCTATTGGGCGCCAGAGTATATCTCCGTGCAGCCGCTCGGCTCACCATGGGAGAACAACACTTTGTTTGATTTCTCCGGCAACGTATTGTCATCGATGCGGGTCTTTCTGGAAGAACCTCCGACTCTCACTCCCAGCAATGTCACCATCAGGCTCAATACTTCCACGCTTATGGACACTTTGCAGCCCCATCACTTCACCCAAATCCGCGGCGAAGTGAGCGGCATCTCCTCCAGCACTTTGCCTGATGGCAAAACCATCTCGTGGGAGTCCAATTCCGAGTTGCTCCTGAAAAACACCGGAGGTGATTATTGGGAAACGACTTTCCAAATGTTCCCCGGCGACGTGCTTTCCTACAAATTTTGGAGCGGCTTCAATTCAACACAGGGAACGTTTCAACGTCTCGGTTGGGAAGGGCCGATCAGGCCCGCGGGCGGCCTCACTGGCAATCGCCGCATTCTCATTGCCGGGGAAAATGACACGGTGCTTGTTGTGCAATACTACAACTCCACCGGCGATTCGAAAGAGCAATACTGGCAGCCTTTTGAGGTGAAGCAAGATTCCATCGCAGTCTATTTCCGCGTGAACATGGCCAAAGCTGCGGCTTCGGGAAGATTCAACCCGGAGGTCAATGGGCCGGTGTCGGTAAGGGGCGACGCAGTCTCATCAGGCGGAAGCCTTGATTGGAGCGTTTCAAAACTGCATCTGCAGCGCGAAAACTTCAGCGTGAGCAACGGCTCGTTTTGGTCGGGTACATGTTATATTCCCAAAAGTGCAGTGCCGGCGGGAGCGGTGTTGGCGTACAAATTCTTTATCGAAAACGATACGCAGAATGGCTGGGAAAACAATATTGCGAATCGAGAATTGCCCTTCTCCCCCACTTTGTCCGAGGTTCATGGCGACACTACCATTCACTGGGTTTATTTTGATGAAGCAGATCCTGCAACTGAAGTAGATGATGATAGTCCGGCAATGCCGATTTCTTTTCAGCTTGCACAAAACCATCCCAATCCATTTAATCCTCAAACCGAGATAAGCTACACCATAAAGCAAACGACGTTCGTCAATCTGAAAGTTTATGATGTGCATGGCAAGCTGATCACGGCGTTGGTACAACAGTCTCTGCCTGCGGGAAACTATGCGGTAACATGGAACGCGCAGCAGAATGTGAGCACGCCCTTGGTATCGGGATTATATTTCATCCGGCTCGAAACCAATCACGGTATGCAAACGCGCAAGGCGATCTTGTTGAAATAATCACCGCCCACGATGAATCGTGGGGCTAGGAGGTGGAAGGACGCTAAAGCGCCCTCGTGCACGAGTGCGATTCATGACGCTTTCATCTCCTAGCCCGATGATTTATCATCGGGTACATTTTGAGGAGACGAAGCCGACATGGAACAAAAGCCGCGGATGATTCTTGCCGTCCACATTCTCACAATCGCAACCTCCTTCGCACAGGACAGCCCGACGGCTTTCGTGAAGGGCGCCGACGTGTCATTTCTCGCTGAGATCGAAGACATGGGCGGCAAATTTTACGAAAATGGCGTGAGCAAAGACGCGCTCGACCTCTTCAAAGATCATGGTTTCAATTACGTGCGCTTGAAGATTTGGCATTCGCCGGCGAAGAACTATAACACTCTGGAAAAAGTTCTGTTGACGGCGAAACGAGCAAAGGCCAAGGGCTTTCGCTTTCTGCTCAATTTTCATTATTCAGATTGGTGGGCCGATCCACAGAAACAGATAAAACCAGCAGCGTGGAAAAATCTTTCGTTCGAAGTTTTGCAGGACAGTGTGGCGCGATATACTCGACTCGTCCTCACGTTACTCAAGCGCCAAGGCGTGCTGCCGGACATGGTGCAAATCGGCAACGAAATCACACCGGGCATGCTCTGGGATGACGGCAAAGTAGGAGGCGAATTCGACACCGAGGAGCAGTGGCGCAAACTTGCTTTGTTAATTCAAAGCGGAATCACCGGCGTGCAGAGCAGCCTAGACTCGACCGAGAAGGTGCAAATCATGATTCACCTCGACCGCGGCGGCGACAACAAGGCCTCGCGTTGGTTCTTCGATCATCTCTTGGCACACGATGTTAAGTTCGACGTTATCGGTTTGTCTTTCTATCCGAAATGGCACGGCACCTTCGCTGACTTGAAACACAACTTGCACGACCTCGCCTCGCGCTATCCGCACGATCTCGTAATTGTCGAAACCGGATATCCTTGGACTTTGCAGTGGACTGAAAGAGGAGGTTTTGATCGCGAGCGCAATATCTTTGGCCGGCAGAGTGATCTCCACGCGGGCTACGCCGCGAGCGTTGCCGGACAGAAAGCCTTTCTGCAAGATTTGATTCGTATTGTCAAAGAAACGCCAAAGCAAAAAGGAAAGG
>JABWAN010000157.1 GCA_013361015.1 Candidatus Zhuqueibacterota bacterium
TCCGCGCCGGAAGAGCAGAATGGCAACCAACGCCAGTGTGGATTCT
Source organism: Candidatus Zhuqueibacterota bacterium (assembly GCA_013361015.1). Classification (GTDB taxonomy): domain Bacteria; phylum Zhuqueibacterota; class Zhuqueibacteria; order Zhuqueibacterales; family Zhuqueibacteraceae; genus JABWAN01. The sequence goes on from JABWAN010000157.1 coordinate 47, forward strand.
GAAATCATAATCGCCAAGAACACCCCCTGTGCGCCCATGCCGGCCGGCATGGCGAGCAAGTAAGCTAGCGGAATTTGAAAGAACCAATAGCAGCCCAAATTGATCCACGTGGGAGTGTTCGTATCGCCGGCGCCATTGAAGGCTTGCACCATTACCATGCCGTAGGCATAGAAGATATAGCCGTAGCTGATGTAGCGCAAGCAATCAACGCCGAAGGCCACAACTTCCGGGTCGCGCGAAAAGAGATGCACGAGTGATTTCGCAAAGAAAATGAAAACGATTGCGATCAATCCGAGAAAGATCATATTGCACACGCCCGAAATCCACACGGCGCGTTCGGCGCGGTCCGGTTTGGCTGCGCCCAAGTTTTGCCCGACCAAAGTCGCGGCCGCATTGCCCAACCCCCATGAAGGTAGAATGGCGAAGACAATAATGCGCAGCGCGATGGTATATCCCGCCAGCGCGGCGCTGCCGAAGATCGCGACGATGCGCACCAATCCCAACCAGCTCGCAGTTGCCACAAGAAATTGCAGAATGCCGCCCACTGAAACACGAATCAAACGCCACATCACTTCGAAGTCGAGGCGGAGGTGCGCCCGCGACACTTGGATTCTGCTGTGGCCGCGGCCGAGCGCATAAAGCTGATAGAGCACGCCCACGCCTCGTCCGATGTTCGTTGCGACCGCGGCGCCGGTGACGCCCATTTCCGGAAACGGGCCTAACCCGAAAATGAAGCACGGGTCCAACACGATATTCAAAAAATTCGCAACCCATAAAACACGCATCGCGATTGCCGCATCGCCCGCGCCGCGAAACACGGCATTGATGAGAAAGAGCAACATGATCGTGACGTTGCCGCCCAGCATCCATTGCGTGTAGGCTGCGCCGATCGTGACAATGCTTTCTTCCGCACCCATCGCGCGCAGCAGGTCGGAGGCGAAGACCACGCCGATAATGGCGACGGGCACGGCGAGCAACGTTCCCAAAATAATGGCTTGCACCGCTGTGGTGGCCGCGCTCTCGTGATCTTTTTCGCCGATACGGCGTGCGACCATTGCGGTGGTCGACATGCTAAGGCCGATCGCGAGCGCGAACACCAACGTATCGAGCGATTCCGTGATGCCGACCGCGGCGACGGCTGCGGCGCCCAAGCGCGCGACGAAAAAAACATCCACCACGGCGAAGAGCGATTCCATCACCATCTCCAGCACCATGGGCACGGCGAGTAATAGTATCGCGCGACTCAAACTACCTTCGGTGTAATCCTGCTGCGAGCCGTGGAGCGCTTCACGCAAATCGCGCCAGAAGTTTGTAATTTGTGCTTGCACTCCCACTCCCGTTCATCAAGCAAATAAAAAGGCCATTTAAAATCTGACCTTGGTGCCGGTCTCAAACAAAATCTGGTGGGCCTTGTCGACCGCAAGCGATGATGGGCGGATCGGCGTTCGTTTCCGCATTGATTTCATCGTACAATATAGGCTAAGTAAGCGCGCTTTGCCAATCTGTTTTTAAAAAAATGCAATAAGCCGATTCCCATGAAAATCCTTTTGCCCTTTCTCCGGCGGTTTGCTAAACTCAATTCCACCTCACCACTACGGCTGCCCAGGGAGCGACATCCGTTCGGCTTAGGAAGAAGAGTACGGTCTGGAAGGAATCGTAAACAGAATCTCGTTACCTGGCGGCGCCTGCCTTGTATTTGATCATGCCAGAAGTCCCGGCTTGTGCGAAAATTCCGTTTGATCTTGCCGGCGGCAAGCATGCGTTGCCTGGATGAATTTTTGTCCGCCCCTTCCGCAGCAAGTTTCATTGGTTTTAATCTTGAGGGACGGTGATTCGATTCAATTCGCCAAGAGAGTTGTTGCTATGTCATCACGTTTTTTTTCTACACACACACAGACCCTTGCGGCGCCGCTCGCTCCTTCGGACCAGCAACTGCGCCAAATCGTGGAGCAGCTTCCCGCGGTGATGTGGACGACAGACACAGAGCTGCGTTTCACCTCTTCGATGGGATCGGGGTTGGCGGCTTTACAGCTCAAACCGAATGCCACGAACGGCAAATCTTTGTTCGAATATTTTCAAACCGCAGACTTGAACTTCTTGCCGATCGCGAAGCACCGACGCGCTTTGGCGGGAGAATCGTGTTCTTACGAACAAGAATGGGCGGGCCGCGCCTTTCAAACTCATCTCGAACCGCTGCGCGATCACGACGGCCGTATCATCGGCACGCTTGGCATTGCACTTGACGTAACGACACTTAAGCGCACGGAAGCGGCGCTCCGGCAGGCGCGGCAGGAGTTCGATGATTTGGTAAATTCCCTCGAAGGCATCGTGTGGGAAGTTGACGCGCGCACGCTGCGCTTCACGTTCGTCAGCAAACAAGCTGAGCGTCTGCTGGGTTATCCCACGGAATTGTGGTTGGCGGATCCGGATTTTTGGAGAAATCATCTTCCTCTCGAAGACCGCGATTGGGATCTGCGTTTCTGCCTCGAAGCCGCGGCTGCGAAAGGCAGATTTGAATTTGAGCATCGCATGCTGGCCGCGGATGGCCGCGTAATTTGGATGCGGAATTTCATCACGCTTGAGCAAGAGCACGGCCTGCCCTTGAAGCTGCGCGGCGTTATGGTGAATTTTTCCGAGAACAAACGCACGGTCCAGGAATTACGCAACGCGCAACTCGAGCTGGGTGAAGCCTATTCGCAGCTCGCAGCGATCGTCGAGCTTGCGCCCTCCGTCGCCATTCAAGGCTATGATACCAACGGGGTCGTGAAGTCTTGGAATCGCGCCTCCGATGAAATGTTTGGGGTCGCTGCCGCGGAAGCGCTCGGTAAGAAGCTGGGCGCTTTGCCGCTCCCGCCGGAAACCGCGCGTGAGTTCGAAGCGCTGTTGCAGCACGTCCTTGCCACCAACACGCCGGCGCCGATGCGCGAATTACAGACGCATGCGGCGAACGGGGAAGCGCGTTATATACTTGCTTCCTTGTTTCCGATTCGGTTCGGGCGCGAGCAGCAGCAAGTGATCTGCATGGGCATTGATGTAACGCAACGCCGGCGCACCGAGGAAGCGCTGCGCATGAACCAGGAACATTACAGAAGACTGGTCGAGAGCACAAAGGTCGTTCCGTTCGAAGCGGAGGCGCAGACCTGCCGCTTCACCTATATCGGGCCGCAGGCCGTGAAGCTCTTCGGCTATGCCTTGGAAGACTGGTATTGCGAGCACTTTTGGCCGGAACATCTGCACCCCGAAGATCGCGAGCGGGCGATGGCGATTTGCCGGGAAGCCAGCACGCACGAAGCGGATTACGATTTTCAGTATCGCATGCTGGCCGCCGACGGCCGTGCCGTTTGGGTGCGTGAGATCGTTTCCGCGATGCGCAATGAAACCGGCGCGATAACTCTGCACGGTTTTCTTTTGGATATCACCGAGCGCAAGCGCGCCAAGTATGCATTGCTCGAAAGTCAAACGCGCTTGAAGTTGCTCACTAGTGTCGCGACCGGCATCACTTCCGGAATGTCCGTGGAGCAAATTCTCGCGCGTACGGTGAAGCATATCAGCCAGCACTTTCCCACGTTGCGGGTTTCGTATGCCGCGGTCAATGCCCACGGTCTCGCGCGCGTGCTGCACTCCCACGATCCGATCGGCGCGCATGCTTTAGTCGGGGCAGAAGTCGATTTGAGTGCGGTTCCACCTTGCTTGGAAACTTTTCGCAAGCACGATCCGCTGATAGTCGACACGATTGAGCGCGACAAGCGCTTGGCGCCGCTGGCGGCTCTGCTGGACGAAAACCATATTCGCGCCGTGCTCTACGTGCCCGTGCACTATGCCGAACAATTAGTCGGCATCTTGGGTTTCGATGCGCCGGAACCGCGACAATGGGGCGAGCATGAGATCGCCACTTTGTGCGAGATTGCGGAATACTTGGCGGTGGCCATCAAAGAAGCGCACGCGCAACAAGAACGCAAACGCTTGGAAGAAGAGCGCACCGCGGCATTAAATGTCGCGAACGCGGAGTTGGCGCGAGCGGCGCGCCTGAAGGATGAATTTCTGGCGAGCATGAGCCACGAGCTGCGCACGCCGCTCAACGCAATTTTGGGCATTAGTGAAGCTTTGCGCGAAGAGGTGTATGGCCCGGTGAATGATGGACAGCGCACGGCGCTCAATAACATCGAGGAAAGTGGCCGCCACCTGCTCTCGCTGATCAATGACATTTTGGATCTCTCGCGTATCGAAGCCGGCAAGTTGGAGTTGGAGATCGACCCGTTCTCAGTCGAGTCCGTGTGCGCGGCGAGCTTGCGTTTCATTCAACAAATGGCGCTGCACAAGGGGCTCAATATTTCCGCGCAGTATGATCCCGCGGTAAAAATCATTCACGCGGATGAACGCCGTTTGAAACAGGTTCTCGTCAATCTGCTCAGCAATGCGGTGAAGTTTACACCCAATGGCGGCACGGTGGGTTTGAAAGTGGTGGGCGAGCCACAGCATGAAGTGGTGCATTTTACCGTGTGGGATACGGGCATTGGCATCTCCGTGCCTGATTTGTTGAAGCTCTTTCAACCGTTTGTGCAATTGGACAGCAGCCTCTCGCGCGAATATCCCGGCACCGGCTTGGGGTTGGTGCTCGTGCAACGCATGGTGAAGCTGCACGGCGGCGGCGTGTCGGTCGAAAGCGAACCGGGCCGCGGCAGCCGCTTTACGGTTTCTTTGCCTTGGCAAAAAGATGCGATGGACAGTGCTTTGGATGACGAAGCCGCGGCGCTGGACCCGGACGGCGGCCGGCTGCCTGCTACGCTGGTGGCCGCGCCGGCGAGCGCAACCACTGCGCCGCTCATCTTGTTGGCGGAAGATAACGAGAGCAATTTGCGCACGCTGCGGGATTATCTCGCGGGCAAGCGCTATCGCGTGATTTTGTCGCGCGAAGGCAACGAAGCAATCGCACGCGCGCGCGAAGCCATGCCGGACCTTGTTCTCATGGACATTCAAATGCGTGGTATGAGCGGACTGGAGGCGATACGCCGCATGCGGAGTGAAACCGGCTTGCGCAGAATTCCAATTATAGCCTTGACTGCGCTCGCGATGCCCGGCGACCGCGAGCGCTGTTTGGAAGCGGGAGCAAATGACTATTTAAGCAAACCGGTAAGCTTGAAAAAATTGCTGGCTATGATTGAAACGCAGTTGCGTGCTTCTTGTTAATACGGCCACCTCAAGCCAATGCGCTCATGCGAGAGGTCATTCGGGACGGAACAAGGCGGTATGAAAAACTCGCGTGTTTCCTCACTAACTGAATCTCACGAGCACTCGCGCGTACGGCCGAGCAACTTCGTCTGTAAAGAGATTCCTTGACGGCGTGCGTTTCAGGCGCGGCCATAAATGCGGGTCAGCTCGGCGATCCGATGCATGAACCCCGGCTCCAATTGCTCCGCCTGCAGCCGCCATTTCCAATTACCTTGCACCGTCGCAGGCATGTTCATTCTCGCCTCTCCCCCCAAGCCCAACAAATCTTGCATCGGAACCACGATCATCTTCGCGACGGACATCATGCCCAAGCGTATCAGATCCCACGTAATTTCCTCTTCGCGCAATTCGTGGCCGAGATACTCGGCCAGCTTTTGGCGCTCTTCCGCGCTGGCTTCGCTATGGAACCAGGCTTTGACCGTGTTATTATCGTGCGTGCCGGTGTAGACGATGGAGTTGCGCACATATGTGTGCGGCGCGCCGTGATGCACGTTGTTCGTGTCGCTCGAAAACGCGAACATCAGCAGCTTCATGCCGGGAAAGCCGAAGTGCTGCATCACTTCGCGCACGTCCGGCGTGATCACACCCAAATCTTCCGCGATAATGGGCAAATGCGGATAGTGCCGCGCGAGCGTGTTGAAAAAATCCCAGCCCGGCGCCTCTATCCATCTGCCGTTGATCGCCGTGGTCTCATGCGCTGGAATCTCCCAGTATGCCATGAACCCGCGGAAATGATCGAGCCGAACCAAATCGCAGAGCTTGAAGTTTTGATCCAAACGCTGTAGCCACCACGCGTAACGCGTCGCGCGCAAGGTTTCCCATTCATACACCGGACTGCCCCAAAGCTGGCCGGTGGCGCTGAAGTAATCCGGGGGCACGCCGGAAATCAGCCGCGGCTTGCGTTGCTCGTCCAATTTAAAAAGATGCGGATGGCTCCACACGTCGGCGCTATCGTAATTCACGTAGATGGGAATATCGCCGATGAGATGAATGTTCTTGCCGTTGCAATGGCTTTTAAGGCGATGCCATTGCCGGAAGAAGATAAATTGAATGAATCTTTCCATGGCGATGCGATCGTGTAAATTTTCCCGCGCCTCTCGCAATACGTGTTCTTGCCGCGTGCGCAATTCCCAAGGCCAATCGCCCCATAGGCTGCCATTAAAGTGCTCGCGCAGCGCAATGAACAAGGCATAATCTTCCAGCCACCACGCATTGTCGCGGCAGAAATTCTGCAACTCGTAATGCTCGCCGTTTCGGTGTTTGAAATTTTCATAGGCGCACGCGAGCAGCTTCATTTTATATGGAATCACGTTCGCGTAATCCACTTCGTGCCGTGGAAAAGGCGGAGCCTCGGCCAGATCGGAGTCTTGCAGTAGTCCCTCTTGCACAAGCAGCTCCGGGCTGATCAACAACGGATTGCCCGCAAAGGCCGAATGACTGCTATAGGGCGAGTTGCCATACATGATGTCAGTGGGATTGAGCGGCAGAATTTGCCAGAGCGACTGCCGCGTTTGTGTGAGAAAATCCACAAAGTGATATGCTGCCGGTCCCAGGTCTCCGATGCCGAACCGGGAGGGCAGGGAGGTGATGTGAAGCAGGATGCCGCTTCTGCGTGTGTTCATTTCTTCTCCTCAGAAGAATAAGCGCAGTTGCGCTCAAGGAAGTTTTGAGCGGTTTGGTGCGCAAGCTGAAAGCCTGCGCCAGATGTGCCAAGCGAGCGCTAGCGCATGTCGCCGGCCAAACTACTCAGCCTCGCGCTAAAAGTCAAGCCATGCTCTGAGAAGATGCAAGAAAAAAGGTCAGTCTCAAAAACACGTTGGCGGACATGTTGGGCTTGTGCTGTTTAAGAGGGCCGCACCCAGGCTGCACTTGCAGGTTGAGTTTGGAGCGAACCATGAACGTATAATGCAGAAAAGCGACAGGCGAGTAGCGGCATTGCGCATGCTGAGCATTCTATTCGCCTTTGTTGCCTGTGAAAAGAACCACCCGAAGTTTCCGGTAGCAAAGAGCGGGTGCTGCGTACCAAATTGATTTTTGCAGTTCACATAAAACGGCGCGAGTTACCTTGCCATCTTGATGACAGGCAGCACAGCGGATTTCTTGAGCGAAGCGTTGCGTGACTGCGATATCACAACGAAGAACGATACGGCACATCGTTATGAAAAGCACAGTTCCCTGAGGAACATTCCAATCTTCGCTACTCGCTCCAGCCATAGAGCTGTTGGTCTCGTTACTCTTTCCGCCGTGTTTCCATCCATTGATAAACCACCGGCAAAATGAACAGCGTCAATAACGTCGAAGTCACCAAGCCGCCGATCACGACGGTGGCGAGCGGGCGTTGCACTTCCGCGCCGGTGCCGTGGGAGAGCGCCATCGGAATAAAGCCGAGCATCGCGACGAGCGCAGTCATCAAGACCGGACGCAATCTTTCCGAAGCGCCGCGCACGACGGAGAGGTGCACGGAGATGCCTTGCGCTCGCAGTTGGTTCATGTACGTCACCAGCACGACACCGTTGAGCACGGCGACACCGAAGAGCGCGATGAAGCCGATGCTCGCGGAGACGCTGATGTGCAAGCCGCGCATCAACAGCGCGAAAATGCCGCCGCTGAGCGCGAACGGCAGGTTGGCAAGAATCAAAAGTGAATGGCGGAAATTGCCGAACGTGGTGTAGAGCAGCGCGAAAATGATGAAGATTGAAAGCGGCAGCACGACCATGAGCCGGCGCGTCGCAGATTGTTGGTTCTCAAATTGTCCGCCCCAGGTGAGATAATAGCCGGAAGGCAGTTGCACTTCTTCGGCAATTCGGCGCTGGGCTTCGCCGACGAAACTGCCGATGTCGCGACCGCGCACGTTGCATTCCACCGCGATGCGGCGTTGCCCAAACTCGCGGCTCACTTGCACCGGGCCTTCTTCGGCAACAACGCGCGCGATTTGTGAGAGCGGAATCGCGCCGCCATTTGGCAGATGCACGAGCGAGCGTTCGATCGGCGCGATGTCGTTGCGCTTGGTTTCGGGATAACGCACGACAACGGCAAAGCGTTTGTTGCCTTCAAAAATTTCCGAAGCCACTTTGCCGCCGATAGCGATTTCGATGACGCTCTGCACGTCGGCCACATTGAGGCCGTAACGGGCGATAGCCGCGCGGTCGATATAAATGTTGAGATACGTTTGCCCGGCAATTTGCTCGACCGAGACATCTTCCGCGCCATTTATTTCGCGAACGACGTTGGCAATCGCATCGGCTTTCTTCTTGAGCACGTTGAGATCATCGCCGAAAAGTTTGATGGCGAGATCGGATTTGACGCCGGACACCAACTCATCGACGCGCATGGCAATCGGCTGCGTCATGTTGTAATTGACGCCAGGAATCTGTTGCAGTTCTTCCACCATTTTCTCGACAAGCTCTTCTTTAGTTTTGGCCGTC
>JABWAN010000158.1 GCA_013361015.1 Candidatus Zhuqueibacterota bacterium
TCGGATTTTGAGTATGAATTTCAAATGGCGCTCGTCAATCGCAAGCTCTCGCACGGCATCGCCACCGTCTTTCTCATGGCGCACGAGAGATATACGTATCTCAATTCCACGATCGTGAAAGAGGTTGCGAAGCTGGGCGGAGAGATCGACAGTTTTGTTTCGCCCCTGGTCAAAGAGCGGCTGCGGCAAAAATTTCAAAAGCCATGAACTTTGTCGAGACCATACGCAGCCGTGCGCGCGAGAATTTGCGCCGCATCGTTTTTCCTGAGGCCGCGGAGCCGAGAGTCCTGCGGGCCGTGGAAATTTTACAGCGCGAGCGCTTGGTGAAGCCGGTTTTGATCGGCGCGCATGCGGAAATCACTCGCGCCGCACATGAAGCCAAAGTGCTTTTGCCGGAAATCGAAATCATCACGCCGCAATCCTACGAGGCGGTGCCCGCTTGGGTAGAAAAGTATAACGCGCGCAGCGCCGCAAGCGGATTGCCGAAAAAGATTGATACAGAAAAACTCCACGCGCCTTTGCCGTTCGCTGCGGCATTGGTCGAGGCGGGTGGAGCCGATGCGATGGTCGCCGGTGCGGTATATTCGACCTCGGAAGTTCTGCGCGCCGCGCTGCAATTCATTGGCTTGCAAACCGGTAATACTCTGGTTTCGAGCACGTTCGAAATGGTTGCGCCACACACGAATCGCGTATTGACTTTCGCAGATTGTGCCGTGGTGCCCGACCCGACTGCCGAGCAGTTGGCTGCGATCGCGATTGCATCAGCGCATATGCACGAACGCTTGACCGGCGAGCTGCCCAAAGTTGCGATGCTCTCTTTTTCCACCAAAGGCAGCGCGAAGCACGCGGCGGTTGATAAAGTGCAGCAGGCCACGGAACTCGCGCGTGCCGTAAAACCGGAACTGCTCATTGACGGTGAATTGCAGGTTGATGCTGCAATCGTGCCCGAAGTTGCTGCACGCAAAGCGCCGAACAGCGCCCTTGCCGGCGCAGCGAATGTCTTCATCTTTCCCAATCTCGACGCGGGCAACATTGCATACAAATTGACGCAGCGCCTCGCGGGCTATCAAGCCATCGGCCCGATTCTGCAAGGCCTCGCGCGGCCCGCGAATGATCTTTCGCGCGGCGCTTCGGTGGATGATATTGTGAACGTCGCCTGCATTTGTGCGGCGCTGGTTTAGTCGCTTAAAAATGCAATCTTTGCTTTAAAAGCAAAAACTTCGGACACGAAAATAAAAGCTCACAACCCAAAATTCTTTGATTTGCGGCGTTTCGCTTTTGTGAGCCGATAACTTGGTTGCGGCACGGCCGCGTAGGGTTGCAGCGCGCAGTTTTGAGATTAAAACCTTCGTGAGAGAATTTCATGCACTTTGTTGAGTCCGAGTTTGCCAAACGCGTCAATCCCTCCGAAACACTCGCCGTCACTACGCTGATTGCAGAGTTGCGGCGGCAAGGCAAAAACGTCATCGATCTCGGCGCGGGTGAGCCGGATTTTGAAACGCCGGAACACATCAAAGCCGCGGGCATTCGCGCGATTGAAACCGGCAAAACCAAATACACGCCGAACGTCGGCACGCTGTCTTTGCGCGAAGCGATTTGCCGCAAGCTGTATAGCGACTTCGGCGCGCAGTATGAGCCTAAACAGGTCGTCGTATCGAATGGCGCGAAGCAGTCAATTCATAATACCGTGCTCGCGCTTTGCAATCCCGGCGACGAAGTGATAATTCCCTCGCCGTATTGGGTGAGTTACCCCGAGCAGGTGAAAATGGCCGAGGCCGTGCCGCGCTTTCTGCCGGGTGAAGAAGCGAACGATTTCAAAATCAAGCCGGAAGCGTTGGCGCGCGAAGTCAATGCGAGTACGAAGCTAATTCTGCTCAACAACCCTTCGAATCCGACGGGTACGGTTTATACGAAGCAGGAATTGCAAGCTTTGATCGAAGTGTTGCGCAAACATGAAGTATGGATTTTGGCGGATGAAATCTATCTCAAGCTAGTTTATCGCGGCAGCGCGACGGCGAGTTTGGCCACATTTCCGGAAATTCGCGACCGGCTGTTGTTGGTGAATGGCTTTTCGAAATCTTATGCGATGACGGGCTGGCGTCTCGGCTATGTCGTGGCGCCGCCGCCCGTGGCGAATGCCGTTGCAAAAATTCAAAGCCACACCACTTCCAATCCCTGCTCGATTTCACAGGAAGCGGGGTTCGCAGCATTGGAAGGCAGCGAAGAAGCGCTCATGGCAATGCGCACCCAGTTCGAAGCGCGCCGTGATTTTGTGCACGCGGCCGTATCACAGTGGCCCGGCGTGTCCGCGCGTTTGCCGGGCGGCGCGTTTTATGTTTTCTGCAATGTTGCACAAGTATTGGGAAGAAAGTATAGAGACAAGACTATAAGTTCGCCTTCGGTGCTGTGCCAGTTGCTCGTCGAGCACGCCGGAGTGGCGCTGGTGGGCGGCGAGGCGTTCGGCAGCACGCGCCATGTGCGCATTTCTTATGCGAATTCCATGGAAAATTTGCGCGAGGCGATGCACCGGCTGCAGCGCGCGTTTGAGGAGATTGCAGCGGTTTAAAGCGTCAAGTGCTTCATAAGTTTCCTCAACGGTGTCATTCTGAGAAGGGACTTTTCTATAGACATACACGGCGGCGAGCACCAGGAAAGGCTCACGCAGAATGACAATCAATAGTTGAGAAGCTAGCGCATTACTTTTTGTTCTAAGTATGATAGGAGTATCCATGCCAACCTATGATTACGATTGCGCATCTTGCAATCAGACTTTTGAAATTTTCCAAAGCATCACTGCGCCGCCGTTGGATAAGTGCCCGACCTGCGGCGGCAAAGTGCAGCGGCGTATCCACGGCGGCACGGGTTTGATTTTCAAAGGCTCAGGCTTTTACCTTACGGATTATAAAAAGAGCAACTCCTCTGCTTCCGACAACAAATCCGACAAGGGCGAAGACAAGGCCAAACCCGCGGCCCCGAGCGAAAAAAGCGGCGCAGACAAGAGCACGAGCACTACGGCGAAGAACACGACCACTTCTTCGACATGAACCCCGCTGTCAGGAGCATATGAGGAGAGGACATGCAGCCTTTGGGTTTGAACGGTGACATCCTGGTCGGCGGTCACCGTTTGCACGTACAGACCACCTATTCCGCCAGCAACGAAAAGATTATTTCTCACATTTTCGATCAAGGCCGTATCATCGAACAGCGCGAGGTGTCGTGCGCTGATGAGCCCTCCCCCGATACCCTTCCCCAGAAATTAAAGGCCGTGCACTTCGACATGATTTCCGAGATGGAGCTGCTTTTTTTCATTGCTGAAAAAATCCGTCGCGCGAAGCATGCAGTGTCTTGCATTCGGTTGGGCCAGATTTTTATTGAAAAGAACCTGCTCGCCGACGCGCTCGAGATTCTCGCGCTGGCGCACGAGCTGGCGCCCGAAGACCCGGAAATCTGTTTGTATCGCGGCATCGCACTGCTGCGACAAAACGAATTGGGCGCGGCCGAAGAAAGCTTGCGCAAGGGCTTGCAGCTTGCGCCGAATTATGCCGACTTGCATCATTATCTCGGCGTGACGCATTTGGAGCAAAATCGTTTGCTCGAAGCGATGCCGGAATTTGAAACCGCGCTCACGATCAATCCAAAATTTTTTTGGGCCAAGTTTCACCTCGCGTTTGCGCTCTTGCAAACTCTGCACGCGTCTTTCGAAGCGCAAAGTCATTTACCGCCGCCTTCGATTCGTTCGAAGCGTGTGCAAGAGCATCTCGCCGCCTTGCTGCACCTGCAATCCAGCCTGAAAGACGTTTCCAAAATTCAAAGCGCGCTCGATTTGATGCGCATGGGCGAGATGACCGCGGCGATCGAAGAATTGCAAAGCATGCGGCGGGAAGCCCAAACGGATTGCAGTTTTGGCTTCGAAAACGAGTTCTATTTAAAGTTCATTTACGGCGGCAAAGCGCGCGACGAAGCCTTCGTGGAGAAATACGCCGAACGTTTGCGCGCCGCCATTCAGGATTCGCCCGAATATGCCGACTTGCACAATCATCTCGGCGTCGCGTATCTGATACAATGCCGCAATCTGTTTCTGCGCGCACTGGACGAGTTTCGGCTCGCGCTCAAGATCAACCCCAATTACAAGCGGGCCGAGAAAAATCTCAAAATCTCCGAAAACGACGGCAAAGGCTTTCTCATTTTGTTACGCGCGCTTTTAATGTAATCCCGCGTTTGAGACATGAGTAAACTTAAACACACCCTGCAATCCTAGTCGCCGCTCCGTGCTTCTCGCCTTTTCAACTTTGTTCTCCCTCCTGGTTTGCCGAGAAACGCGCTGTATCATTTGAATTTTCGATCTGGTGATATCTCGTCGCACATGCAACCACTTGCGCTGCAGCGAAGTGTCGCGCTGAACTAGCACTGGCAAGGTGTTTGCAAAATATTACGCTGGCCTCACGATTTTTAGCTATTTAACATGGCTGTGATGTTTCAGAGCAGAACAACGTCACATGGATGAGACAGGAGCAGTTGTTATGAAGAACTTTTACGCCCAATCCTTTGTGCTTTCTTTGATCTGCGGAGTCTTGGCTTATTCCCCCACGCTTATGGGGCAAAATTCCCAACGGCTCTCGCCGCCCGCCGCCGGCTTCGCGGATTTTACAATTCGCGCCTTGCGCGCTGAACCGGGAAAAGCCTCCCTTTATGACATTCACTTCACCACACGCGATACGCTTGATCCGCTCGCGGAGATGACTTTTGAATTTTCACGCGACCTCGATTTGAGTCTGCTGGAGCTCGCCAGCTCGACGAGTATCAATGGCGGCTTCAAAATTTTCCGCGAAGGCAATCTCGTGCGCGTGCGCCGCACCGGTTTGGGCGAGACGATTCCACCCGGAAAAAAAGTCGAGCTCAAACTCGGCTTGATCACCAGCCCGCAAAATCTTTCGGCGAATCATGAAGTCGCATTCGAGTTGCGCTCTTCCACCGGCAAGTTGAAGCTCGACCGCATACGCTTGCCGATTCAATTTAGCACTGCACAATAAAGCCTTCGCACATATTGCCTGTGAAACATGCGTGCTAGTTTGCACGCCGCGTGTTTCATGAGCGGCGCTAGCAGTTTGACCAAATGAAAATATTCATGCAGTTCATAAAGAGGGATCGTGCTCTCATGACCAAGGACTTGGGTTTGTCGCGTCGCTTACGAGTAGCGACAATGGCGCTCTTGCTCACGACCGCGCCAGTTTTCGGACAAGGAACGCTCACGCGCGTTTTCGTTACGCCTTCGGATACCACCGCGGGTGTGGGTGCGCTGTATACCTTGAGTTTTAGAACGAGCCTGTCGGGCAGCCTGAACGGCAGCGGCATTCCCGCCAAAGGCAGAATTCGCGTAACGTTTGATTCGACCTTCACGGACTCTCTCGTGAATGCCGCCATCAATATTTACGGACTCACCGGCGGCTACGATTCCATCAAAGTTGCGAATCACAAATTGACGCTCTATCGCGACGGCACCGGCGCTGCGCTCGCTGCAGGCGACTCCGCTATGATAAAGTTCGCCGTCGTTGATAATTCTGCTTTGGCGGATACGTTTCAATTGTTCGTGGAAACGTTGAACGACACGGGTGCGGTAATCGACACCGCGAAGACGGCGCCGTTTCGCATCGTGCCCGCGGCGTTGGACCACTTCGCGATCGACAATGTGGGAACGCAAGCCGCGGGCGTGCCGTTCAGTCTGAAGCTCTATGCGCGCGACGAGCATGAAAACTTGGTCACGAAGTTCAAACGCTACGTTATTTTCAGCGCGAATCAAGGCGTGGTCGAGCCGGACACGAGCGGGCTGTTCGTGAACGGCACTTTGACCGACACGGTGTTTCTCAATCTGGCAGGCGCAGGCCGTATTCTAAGCGTACGCGATACTCTCAATCATACCGGCGCCTCGAATGCCTTCCTCGTAAACCACGGCGCATTACATCATTTCGCTGTATCCAATATTTCCTCTCCCCAAAGTGCAGGCGTGGGATTTCCCGTCACTTTCACGGCGCAGGACACTTTCAATAATACCGTCACAAGCTTTGCGAGCACCGCGACGCTGACCGCACTCACCGGCGTGCCCGCACCGGCAACGACCGGTGTGTTCACATTGGGCAGCCGCACTGAGAACGTTACCCTGAGTGTGCCCGCGACGAGCAACCGGCTCACGGTCTCTGCCGGCGGCAAAGACGGGCAATCCAATTTGTTTAATGTGAGTGTCGGCGCTTTGCATCACTTCCATTTTACCACTATTGCCGGGCAGCAAGCCGGCAATGCTTTCAATATTACCATTGCGGCTCACGATGCCAATCACAACACGGTCTCTTCCTTTGTAGGAAGTACGGTTCTCTCTGACAATACCGGCTCACTCTCGCCCACAACGAGCGGCGCCTTCACCGCAGGTGTGCGCACTTTGGCGGTTACCATTACGAAGACGAATGCAAACACCGTTATCTCGGCGAACGACGGCAGCGGCCACTTGGGACAATCCGACGCGTTCGTGGTCACGCACAATAATCTGGATCACTTCGCGGTGACGAACGTTGCGGGCGGCAATATTGCCGCGCAAACGGCCGGCACTTCTTTCGATATTAGGCTAGTGGCGCAGGATGCGTTTGGTAATACCGTGGTAACGCACACGGGCGCGGGCAGCGCCGTATCGCTTGCAAATTCGACGGCGAGCCTCGTTCCGGCAACGAGCGGTGACTTCACAAATGGCGTGCTCGCAACGCAAAACGTAACGATTAGCAAAACTTCCAACGTCGATGCGATCACAGCGACGCATGGCGCCTCCGGAAAGACCG
Source organism: Candidatus Zhuqueibacterota bacterium (assembly GCA_013361015.1). Taxonomy (GTDB): domain Bacteria; phylum Zhuqueibacterota; class Zhuqueibacteria; order Zhuqueibacterales; family Zhuqueibacteraceae; genus JABWAN01. The sequence goes on from JABWAN010000158.1 coordinate 6,822, forward strand.
GCGCCTCGAATGCTTTTGCGGTGAATCATGGGCCGCAGGTTGATTTTCGCATCGGCCCGATTGCCAGCCCGCAAACCGCGGGCGCTCCGTTCGCATTGGTGCTCACCGCGGTGGATGGCAACGAAAACCCGGTGACTAGTTTCGCGGGCACGGTGAATATTTCGGTTTCCGGCGGCGGCACGATTGCGCCGAGCGTGAGCGGTAATTTCATCGGCGGCGTGTGGAATGGCAGCGTTGCGATTTCAACTGCCGGCGTTAATCGCACCATTACCGTGACGAACGGCGCTTTTTCAGAAACCTCCAATGTCTTCGACGTTAATACCGGCGGGCTTGCGAGCTTTGCGATTTCCGCGCTAGCGAGTCCGATTACCGCGGGGCAGAATTTTAATGTCACAGTAACGGCAAAGGATGCGAATGGCAACGACTTTCTGCACACGGGCACGGTGACGTTATCTGACAACACCGGCTCGCTGACGGCCTCGCAACTTGTGTTCGCCGGTCAAGCCTCGGCCACCATCTCCGATGCGCGAATTACTAAAGCGCAAAGCGGCGTGTTCCTCACTGCGAGCGGCAACAACCGGCTGGGACAATCGAACACTTTCAATGTGACGCACGCAGCGTTGAGCCAGTTTGTGGTGCAGAATACGACGGGCGGTAATATTGCCAGTCAGCAAGCAGGAACGTCATTCAATATCAGAATCGAAGCGCAAGATCAGTTTGGCAATCTCGTGACTGCGCATAACGGTGCGGGCAGCGCGGTGGCGATGGCAAATACGACGACGAGCATTGCGCCGATCACGAGTGGGAATTTCTCAAGCGGCGTGCTCGCAACTCAAAATGTGACGATCAGCAAGACTTCCAATACCGACGCCATTACCGTGACACACGCCGCTTCCGGAATTACGGGCGCCTCGAATATTTTTGCCGTGAATCACGGGTCGCAAGCCGATTTTCGCATCGGCACGATTGCAAGCCCGCAAACCGCGGGTTCGCCCTTCGCATTGGTGGTCCGGGCCGTGGATGCGAACGAGAACACGGTGACGAGCTACACGGGCACAGTGAGCATTTCAGTTTCCGGCGGCGGCACGATTACGCCGAACGCGAGCGGTAATTTCATCGCCGGCGTGTGGAACGGCAGCGTGGCGATTTCGAATGCCGCCAGCAATCGCACCATCTCAGTGACGAACGGCGCTTTTTCGGAAACTTCAAATTCTTTCAATGTCAATACCGGCGGGCTTGCGAGCTTCACGATTGATGCAATTACGGATAAAATCGCCGGTCAAAATTTCAGTGTGACGGTTAGAGCAAAAGACGCGAACGGCAATGACTTTCTGCACTCGGGCACGGTGAATTTGTCCGATAACACGGGCACGCTCACGGCCTCGCCGCTCGTGTTCGTAAATCAAGCTTCGGTCACAATTGCAGACGCGCGAATCACCAAAGCGCAAACCGGCGTGTTCATCACGGCGAACGGGAGCAATCGGCTCGGACAATCGAATAATTTTAATGTGACACACGCGCCGTTGAATCAGTTTGTGGTGAGAAATACCGCGGGCGGCAATATTACCAGCCAGCAAGCCGGCACGCAATTCATTGTTCGTGTCGAAGCGCAAGATCAGTTCGGCAATCTCGTTACTTCGCACAGCGGTGCGGGCAGCGCGGTGTCGATTTCAAATACGACGTCGAGTATCAATCCCACTACGAGCGGATTGTTCACGAGCGGCGTGCTCGCTTCGCAAAGTGTGACCATCAACAAAACTGCGAGCGCGGATGCTATTACAGTGAATGGCGGTTCGCCCGCGAGCAATGGCACGTCGAATACGTTTGCCGTCACGCATGGGCCGTTGAGCGATTTTCGCATTGCGAAT
>JABWAN010000159.1 GCA_013361015.1 Candidatus Zhuqueibacterota bacterium
GGAACATGGTCATCTCCGTAGGGCACGCCCAGTTCATATTGCTCGCATCATAGTTCGTTTTGTCCGAGAAGTATTTCAGCGTGTGCAGAAGGCTTTCCTATTTCTTCATCAGCAATCTTCACATCAAGCGATTATTGACTGCGAACCGCACGAACGTAGGCATTGGCTCCCCTTGAAGTAAAGCAGCCGCCCTCCTTGAAATTGACAGACAATCTGTGATCATAATCATATCGATCTGCCGTCCAAATTTCTTGCTGCTTTTGATCAAAAAGAGAATTGATATACAAATCGCCATTCAGTATTGGGGGTTCCATAAGCGACATAGCCTCCTCTAAAGTCGGAAACCTCCAATCCGTAAAACCACCAACGGCCTCTTCGTTTAATTTGCAAATGTATTTGCCCGCAGATTTAGTGTTCAAAGCCTTTGTTGACCCACCTTGCATCCACATTAGCCCTGTGAAATGATCAAGGATTACTGGGGCATCTTGCACAGTCTTGGCCTCATATTGGTGGGTTATCCCCTTCCCATTTTTGTTGAATTTTGCATCATAAAAGCCATGTGATTCTAAAATGGCCCTAATATCATCCTCTGAAGAAATCATCAGCGTTTCACTTCTGATGATTAAAGGAAAAGAGGCTTTAGCCAGGCTCGGAGGTTTTACGAGCTCGGCTTGTCTTGGGGTCTGCTTTAGGACAAACTTCTCCTTGCTACCCGTCATCGCTCCAATTGGCAACCCCCAAACTACTGCAACCGTTCCGCCATACATTAATATGCTTTCAGTGGAGCCATCTGGGCCAGCAAAACCACATCCACCGTCGCAATCGTCTGCACCAATAAACCCTCCGATCAATAACCCGATACCAAAGCCTTGTAATGCTCCTCGCCATCTCTTTTGAAAAAAGATATAATTAATTTCGGAAGTCGGAATGGAGCGTTTACGGCACGTTTCAGAATCAGTCCACAGAGTAGAATCTTGGGCAAGTTGTATTTTCCTTCCGACGATAATATTTCCGTTTGTCAGCTTTATTCTAGCCTGTTTGCCTTTGATCGCCTTGTTGACAGCATCAAATTCTGTCGTGGAAACATGGCGTGTATGAGCGCATCCTGAAATCAACACTGTGAAGACGATGGGAATAAGAAATTGCACTTTCATAAAAAACTCCTTGCGCCGAGACCGCAGCAATGGCCATTGTTGGGTTCATATTGCTACCCGTGAGCCACTTCGTTAGTGCTAAACTCGCTCTTCGCTTTGCTCTCTGGAAGTTCAAGGCAACTTATCTAGAACGAGTGATAAACTATAAACTTTTGTCGGCTCCGCACCAAAAAGATTAAGAAAACCGGTGTTATCCTCCCCATAAGAAAATCTCAATCCTGGCGGGCCAATTGAAACTCCAGATCTTGATGAGTAGTCGGAGCCATCGGCATTGTTCCCAGGAAAACCAAAACGGAAGGCGGCGAGGTAAAAAAGATTGATCTCACAGCCTACGTTATTGAAAGTTGCATTGTTGGTTCGGTTTGGAAAAAGCGTTCTGAACACAGGATCGGTGGAACTTTGAAAGGGTTCGAGATAGATCGTTGCTCGCTCTCCCGTTATCATTACACCGATGACGTCGCTAGCAAAAATATTCCAAGTTAAACCGAGGCGTAACATGTGCGGCAAAAGATTATCGAAGGCTTCGCCACCGAGCTTGCTCTTGAGTTCAAGATTTGCGAGGGTAACGCCGAACGAGAAGCCTGGCGCCAAACCCTTGTGCGCCCACTTTTGCCAGAATAAAGGCTTTGACAAAAATTGTCGAGAAAAATGTGCCTGCGGTAAAAAGCCATCATACAAAGCGCCAAAATCGATGACGAAAGCCGAGGCGGTGGCGTCTTCCCTTTCGGCAGTGTTGCTAAGTTGAGGGGCGAGTTCACTCCGCAGATATTTAAAACTCATTCCAAGTCGAAGATGTTGGCCAAACTTTGTTGCCGCTGCAACTGAAAAAGCCCTTTCATAAGTCTTAAATACAGCAAGCGGAGTTGGACCTCCGGCGTCAACGGTTATCTCGCCTAGATTCACATAAGTATAAGCTGCTCCGAGCCAAAGCCTGTCCGTCGAGGGAATTTGGAATGCGCCGGCAATATGGGAAAACCGGACATCGTCAAACAACTGCGGCAACAACTTGAATGTGTTGCCTTCCAACGCGAGGCGGCCGGTGCGCGTTAGTGCTGCTGGGTTGTAAATAATAGCGGAAGCTTCGGTACCGGCTGACACAAGCCCGCCGCCCATACCGTAAGCGACGGCACTTGGAGAGCTCAATATGAAAGGCAAACCGTAAGCCCTCTTGCCGGAACCTTGCGCGTAGAGAGGTGATGCCGTAGACAGCACGAAAACGCCGCTTGCGAGAAAAATGAAATTCACAAGGTGATGCAACGGTTGAAATGATTTCGCTGACATACTGACCTCCTAAAAAGGTATTTGTTGAAACATAATCGTTTGGGTAAATTCAATCAAGCAAGGAATAACTTCCTACTCGTAGAATGGTAAAGCTCTGCCCCTAGTGGGGCATTGGTGGAACACTGAAGTTCATTGTTCCATCAGCCGCCCACAAGGGGCGGGGGCTACGTTAAAACGACGCCATTGGAGTTTTCGCCCGCTTCATGACTCACGCCGTCCAAATACAAAGTGTCGGGGCAAAAGTCTTGGCCGTTTTGCCATTGCACGCTGCCGAGAAAAGGCTTCACGGAATTGAATAAGGTCTGGTCACGCAACTCTCGAAAGATTCCTTTGTCCAAATACGGCTTGACATCAAAACTTTTACTTCACCATTGGCGAAAGCGATGGTGAGAGTATAATCAGAATTTGGCTTGACGGCTTTTACGCGAGGATTCATCATGGTCGCGGCAGCATCGGATGATTTTTCGTTGCCAGCCAATATTTTCTCAACGCGATAATTTGTGGGCGATTCATTTTCAGCGCTGCTACAGTTGCGCGGCCAATGGAAGTAAGACCGACGATGAGAGTTCCATCCGCGCTCCATGCAAAATGTGCAAGCCATTGATCACGTCGGGGATGAAAAAGGCGAACCTTGGCGTTCGTGGTTGGATCGAGCGCATGCGTCTTGGTTGATTTATGGCGATTGCAGCTTGGGCAACACAAGCAGAGATTTTGAAGAGAGCCCTTTCCGCCAACGGCACGGGGAATGATGTGATCCACCTCAAAAACAACGCCCATGAGTCTTTCTTCGCTCAAACAATAAGCACACCGGCCTTGCGCCAAAAGCAAAACTTTCCGGCGCAAACTTGTTGGAATGCTGGTGCGACGCAATTGGCTGACCCCATTTTAAGAGAGGTTGAGAACCGATAAAGTATACATCGCCTTCGCTTTCAACAGCGCAAGATGATCGCACTCTTCTATAATCGTATTCAATTCGGCTTCGTCTTTTTCACTCATTTTGAGGGCCTTGCTCTTTCGCAAGAGCGCAGTCAAACGGCGTTGACGCGCAGGCGCGAGGCGCGCGTTCGCTAATGCGCGCAACTCATCAATGCTCATGCCCGACAAGATTTCCAAACCGGCGCCATTCTTTTTATGATTTCTTTTTTGCGCCTCCTTTCTCGTTGGCGGCGCTCCCAACAGGATGACAGCCAATTGGGTTTGGGTTTGTCGCGGCAGCTTGCGCGCATCTCTTAAAACTCTTTGCATGCTAGTTGAGACCATCTTTATCTCCAGTTGAATTGCTTCAGGCTTTAACCGTGACGACGCGCAATATAAGAACTCCCTCGCGAAATGCAATCGCGCTTTTCCGCGCCAAGCCTCGCCTCAGACAACTCCGCTAGGAGTGCAATGTTTATAGACTGCGAGCCAGTAAATACCATCGAACTCCGTTAGGAGTGGCATATGGCTCTTCGTGATTCATCGCAGCTGACACGGCGAAAGCAAAACATGCCACTCCTGACGGAGTTTTAAAACTAGCGTGGTGCCTTGCTAGAAACATTGCACTCCTAGCGGAGTTGATAGCGTGTTTGAGAATAAAATCATCGAGTGCCGCTAGCGAGAATCAAGAGCGGAGTCGCTTCGGCAACACTGCTCGCTTCGAGAGAATCCTTTCACGTTCTGAACAGCATTCCCAGCGCGTAAAAGGATTCCTTCTGAATGACATGCGCAGTGGTTTGTTGATGAACTCTAGCCCTTCACCGCCTCCGCATTCAACAACCTCCTCAACTCCTCGTAATTCGCGATCACTTTTGCATCGAGCCAATCTTGCAACGCGATGGGCTTGCGCCATTCGGATTCGGTTTTGCCGGCGTAGCGTTGCGACCAGTCGATCAAATAACTTTCGGGCTGCAATATGAAACGCAAGCTGCCGAAACCAACGTAGCGGCCCTTGCCCATTTTGTGGCCGAGGTTCGGTTCCAACACGAGGCTCCATATCAATCTCTTCAACTCTTGCTCTTCGAGATTCCAAAAGCGCAGAGAGAAACGGCAACGGCCGCCGGGCAAGATCGCGCGCATGTACGTGGCTTGCACGGTATCGGGCTTGAATTCCGGCACTTGCTCGACGTTCGGCGCGAGCGGCGCGTGCGGGAAGAGACGCCATTGCTCATCAACGTGGTGCATCGTCGCGCGGCCTTTAGGCACGTGTTGCCATTTGCCGTCGGTGAATTGCCACGAGCCATACGGATACGGAAACTTGAACCACGCCAACTCTGGCGACTCGAACTTCGCAAAGCCGAACACCACGCGGCTCATCAATGCTTGATTCGGACCGTTGCCCACGAAGCCGAACAAGCTGTCGCTCGCGTTCAGCTTGCTCAAATCCGTGCTCTCGTTTTTCGCGTTGCTGGCAATGCCGTAAATGTGTCGAATCGCGCCGCGCAAACTTTTGGCGGGCAGCGCATAAATTTTATTCGCACCGCGCTTCTCCGCTTCCGCGGGCGCGAGCGAAAAGAAATCCCAACCATTCACCGGACCTTCGGCGAGATTGACGGAGAACGTGGGCTGGCCGCTTTCCTGCACGCTGATGGGCGTGAGCACTTCGCCGAGCAATTCGAGCTTGCCGCAAAAACCGCCGAAAGCGCGATGCGAAACGAAGCCTTGCTGCGATTTGATGATTTGCGGCGCAACGTTTTTATTCGCAGGCAAGAGCGGCGCGAGACTTTGAAACGCCACCGCAGTTTGCTCGCCCGCGAGATGCAGCGTTTGCCAAATGCCCTCGGGCGCGAGCGTGGGATTGCCGAACAACTTTTTGCCGAGATCGTTCGCGTTCGTGGTGCGCCAATTCATCTCGCTCACATGCGCTTGCACCCAGCCAAAACCGTTACTCTTTTCGCCGCCGAGCGGAATGTCGCCCTTCTCAAAATCCGCGAGCAGATGTTTGAGCACGGTCATGGCTTCGACATCACCCTCGTGCAAGTCTTGCAGATCGAGCTGCAAATTAAAAACGAGATCGCGGCCATAAGCATAAAGATAATCCGCCTTCGCTTCTTCCACGGGCTGCGCGGTGCGCGGATCCATGCGCACGCCGTCCATCGTACACCACACGTGCTCCGGCGTTTTCGGATCCGCGAGATGCGCATCCGCAAAATGAATCAAACCGCGCTGTCCCATCTTGCCGAACAAGCGGTCGATACACGCCGCGGTCTTTTCGTTTTCTCCCCACAACGTTTTGAGCACTTGCGAAGCGCGGCGGCGAAACGCGCCTTTAATCGTGCTGCCAGGAATATAAACTTCCCAGCCGAGTTGTTGCTTCGATGACGACCAGCACAACATGCGCATGAACATTTTATCATACGGCTTGCCGTACTTGCGCGAGATTTCGCGATTGCTCGGGCCGCCGGCGCGAAAATCCGTGTGCTGCGGCTGCGCGAGCTCTTGCCGCGCCCGTTCGCGATAGGCTTTGAGAAACGCGATGTGATTGCGGTCGTTGGTAATGCTCTTGTTCAAATTGCGCGTATTGAGCATGTGATTGAACTCGACGCGGCTATGCGCCTCGAGAAACTCGCGCCACGTTGCGGGCTTGATGCCCGAAGGCGCGGCATTCACGTCGCGCCACTGTTGTTGCGAGATTTCGCCTTTAAGCAGCATAGTTTTGATGCGCAAATGCTCTTCGCGATTTGAAAGCTCGACTTCGATCCACGCATCACTTTGCAAGAGGCGAATCTGCCGATCGACTTGTTGATGAAGCTGCGGCAGAATCGCAACGCACGCGGGCGAGAGCAGTTCGGTCAGTCTTTTTTCATCAGAAATATTTTCCGCCAACTTCTCTTGCAAAATTTCCGGTTTCCAACCCATGCTCGTTGCGACGTCGCGCCACGCGACTTCATCAAACTTCTGCCCGCTTTGTTTTGTGCGCGTGAGCACTTCGAGAATGCGATTCGCCATGTTGGATTTTTTACCGAGCGCGTTATTCAACGCCTCCGTCGCCTCTTCTTTGCTCGCAAAAGTTTTGTCGCAGATGGGCTGCACGCTGTCGATGATTTTTTGCGAGAGCGGATGCTTGCCTTTGCCCAATTTCGCGACTGCGCCAAAGGGAATGACGAAGCCTTCGATCTCGCGATTGGCGCGCTCGCGCAGCCAAATCGCAATCACGCGCGGCAGAAATTCGGCGAGCTTTTTCTTCCAATTCGCGGGCGTGAGAATCGGGCCGCCGATGCTCATCGCCAAACGCTGGCGAATTTCTTCGGGAATCGTGCGCATCGACTCCACGAGCAAGCGGCCTTCAACCGCGGCAAATGCGGGCACGTTTGGATCAACGCGGCCCCAATTCCATCCCACCAAAACGGGATTCTCAGTGTTAAAATTTATTTTAATGGAGAGATGATTCGCGTGCTGAGAAACGCGCGGCAAAATTTCAGAAGGAGAGAAGGGCAAATCCATTTCGAGGCGGCAACGTCCAAGCCCGCGACTCTTGCCCGCGCCGAACCAAAAGCGGCCGGACTTCAATTCATCGAGCACGTGATAAAGCCGCGTGGCATTGTCGCCTTGCTTGAGCGCATTGTCGGTCACGTAAATGGAAATGTCGAACACCGAATTTCGAAACACGGTTTCAAATTTATAATTCGCATTCGCCTCCGCGGCCCAGCGGTCTTCATCGAGCTTGATGCCCATGCGCAAATCGAAGAAGTGGTCGCGGCTATACGACTTCTCCTGTAACGCGCACTCGACGCGCGAGATCAAGCTGTCGGGCATGGGCGCGCCATAGAGCCGCAGCCACAAACGATTGAGCAATCCGAAATTTTTGCCGTTCTTCGATTGCCCGAGAAACGCATCCATCAACGATTGCGCCGTGCCCGCAATTTCGCCCGCGAGCGAAACGAGTCGTTGCGTGCCGTCGCCGTCGCGCGTGAACAGCGTTTTGCGCGCGTTGCCGCGATAAATGGGCGACTCCGCGTAAAGCTTGCCTTGCAGTAGCATGTGCCGCTCCTCTACTAAAATTGAGTTGGGTGAATCTAAAGCTGAAAATCGCAAAGAGTCGTAGCGCAAGCATCCTGCCTGCAAATGTGCATGCTGGAAGTCTACGCTACGAGATTGAGGCGTGACTTTCCTGGTGGAAAAGCGGTGCGAAGATAACAAGCGCGCTCTTTATGCGAAAGAAGTTTTTTTGAAACTTCAGCAACAGCGCATAAACGATAAAAGGCTCTGCTTGATTTTGAGACATGTGAAGATTATGCTACGGCATCGCTACACTCATTTTTTTGTTGGGTCGCTGCCTCACCGCGGTTTCATCTTTGCTTGTTTACCTGACCTTTATTTCTTCGGGCTAGTTGACTTCAAAGCGATGGCCTCCCGCCACCTCAATGTGATTTTCAAACGGCCCGCTCTGCGAATCTTAAAATGGCCACGTCGAGGAAACACCATGAAGACATTACTTTGTTTCGCAGCATTGCTGTTTGCTCCGCTTCAACTCTTCGCGCAAAGCGATTGGCGTTTCGGCTTTGAATACAACGAGAACTGGCCGTTTTGGTCGCCGCGTTGGGCGCATCCCACGCATGCGCAATTGCTCACGAAACTCGCGCACGTCACGAGTCGTGGCGCGATCAATGTGAACGGCGTGGGCAATTGGTCGAGCATTCAAAGCAGGGAAGGGGAGGAGTATAACTTCGCTACGCCGGATTCAATTGTGCGTTTGTTTCAAGCTCAGGGCTTCGAACTCACGTGGTATTTGAACTGCGAGGCGCGTTGGGCGTGGGTGAATCCAAATCCGGCGGTGCGGCTTGGCGCGAGTATGGCGCCCGCGCCGGACAAAGAAGATGATTGGCAAAATTTCGTGCGCGCCGTGGTCGAGCGATACGATGGCGACGGCACGGACGATATGCCCGGCTTGCTCATTCCGATTCGCTTCTATATTATGACCGGCGAAATCAAGTTCGACAAATCCGGACTCGGCGATCAAGAAAATCCGCCGTTCTGGGCCGATACCATCGACAATCTGTTGCGCTTGCATCGGCTCACGTATGCTGCGCTGCGAGCGGCTGATCCGAGCGGCAACACCAAACTCGTTTCGAGCGGCGCAGTACTGTGGGATCTCTACGCGGATTTCCCCGATTATCCCGAGTTCGATCCGCCGCAGGGGACTATTCCGCTGCGCTTGCAGAATCAAAGTTACAAGGGCAACAGCTATATGAATGGGTGGCGAGCTTTGCAGAAGATGCTCGCGAGCTTTGGCGATGAGGGCGACGGCGTTGAATGCGATTATATCGGCTG
>JABWAN010000160.1 GCA_013361015.1 Candidatus Zhuqueibacterota bacterium
GGAGTTGTAGTAAACCGCATTGCGAAATGGGACGGCGCAAGCTGGTCTGCACTGGGGAGCGGAGTAAATTCCGATGAATTCTTTACCAATGTTTTTGCCCTTGCCATCGGAAAAGGCGAATTGTATGCAGGCGGCACTTTCACCACCGCGGGCGACAAACCCTCATGGTATTTTGGCAGGTATGTGTTGAACACCCCGCCTACCGCTGATGCCGGCCCAGACCAACAAATTTGCAATGGCAAATCAATTTCAATCGGCGGCAGCCCGACGGCAACCGACGGCACTGCGCCGTATACTTACAGTTGGGCGCCGGCAACGGGATTGGATAATGCGACCGCGGCAAATCCACTTGCCTCGCCCACGGCAACAACGACCTACAAACTTATCGTGACTGACGCCAACAGCCTGACAGGCACGGATGAAGTAACCGTAACCGTTAAAGGCACGTGCAAACGCTTCGTCTTCCTCGCCGACAAAGTTACGCTCAAGAGCACCAAACAAATCACGCCTGCCGGAGACATTCATTCCAACGGCATTCTTACTCTGGAGAAGGGCGATCCGAGCGTATACAATTCCAATCTCACGGCTGTTGGCAAAATCACCATTCAAAAAGACAACGCCATCAACGGCGATGTCACTTCGCCGCTTGCGATCAGCAATGCGGGAACAATCAACGGCACGATAACCGTGCGGCCAGTTGCTAGCGAGCCCTTGCCGAGCAAAAGCTATAGCGCGGGCGGTTTGAATCGCACAGTGCCGAGCGGCGGCTCGCTCGCGCTTGCGCCCGGTTCATACAACCTCGTCACGCTCAATAGCGGCGGCACATTGAGACTCACGAGCGGCGATTACTTTTTTAACGAGTTGCGTTATCCCGGCTCCGAAGCCGTGATCGAGTTCGATCTTTCCAGCGGCAATGCGGCAAACGTGAACATCGTGAGCAATTTTCAATTCGGCAAAGAGGCCGCGATTCGTTTGTTGCCGAACGGCGAGAGTGACAGCGAGCTTGTGACGTTCTTCACGTTGCAAAGCACGGCAGTGAGTATTGGTAAAGAAGCCTACTTTCTCGGAACATTGAATGCGCCCAATGCTCTCGTCACATTGGTGAAGAATAGCCAATTGCGCGGTTCAATCTGCGCGAAAGAAGTTTTTGTGGATAAGGATTGTTTGTTTCTGCATCACGATTCGCCTGGCTCCTTGCCCGGCCCCGGCAATTTGCCGAAGCCTTCCTCCGAAGAGGACGGGCAACAAGAAACCAGCAACCAACAACCAGTAACCAACTATCAGTTGGAGCAAAATTCTCCGAATCCGTTCAATCCTGTAACCACGATCCAATTCTCTTTGCCGCGCGCGAGCCATGTGCGCTTGAAAGTGTACAACACTTCCGGAGCGGAAGTGGCGGCGCTCGTCGATGATAACGTTGCAGCGGGCACATACAAAGTGAATTGGGACGCGAGCCGGATGGCCTCCGGCTTTTATCTCTATCGTTTGGAAGCCGAGGGTTTTACGCAAACGAAGAAATTGCTGTTGATGAAATGAACTCTAAACAAGCTTGAAGGCTACCATCATATGAAGTGGAGATTTTTGATTGCATCTGATGGCAAGGTTAAATGGGGGGCGCTATTCTGTCGCGGTGGGTGTGTCTTCGGCAGACTCGGCGGACTCGGTTGCCGATTGCGATTGTGTTGCTTCGCCGAGCTTGCGAATCGCTTCTTGGAGCAGCTTGTTGATCGGCGTGCCCGTGCGCGCGCGGAGGTGATAGAGCAAAGCCATGTCGTCTGCGCTGATCTTGTTCGCGGGCCATTGATACTTGGGCCGCGGTGCTTTGGGTCTCACCGCGCGCGGTTTGAATTCGGGACCGTAAGGTTTCATGCTTTCCTCTTTTGGTGCGACAGCAGGCGTTTGCTCGTGCGCCTCGTTTGGGGTTCGATGCTCGCGCATGCCGCACACGTGGTGTCATTCATAAAGCGTGGCTCATCTCCCTCCACAAATCCCTTCGCGCCGCATTGCAAACATATCGCCCACTGCTTGAGCTCGCTGTATTCCAACTTCGCTCGCTTCGCGCGATGGTCGAACAAGAAGACTTCCTTCGTGCGCGGATCGAAATAAACTCGAACACCATCATGCAAGAATGTCGCTCGACGCTTTTGAAACATGTACGCTTTGAGCAGATCAATCGCCTCTTCGAGCGCCAGGCCTTCGAACTTTGAAAGATCGCTTGTGGGCTGCGAGTTTTGAAATATCTTGTTCATGAAGCCTTCGATCTGCGCTTTGTGCGCGTTTGGTTCGAACGCTTCGCGGCACAACGCCGACACACGAGGCCGAGCTTTAACTCGCCGGCTTCAAGCACAGCAACGTTGTGCGCGGCATCCGCCAAATACACCATGCCGGAGAGCGCGCTGAAATACAAACGCACGCCGGACTGCAAATAGTTTTTTCGCCGCCGCTCAAGTTGATAAGCGCGCAGCAGCGCAATGGCTTCGTCTAAAACCGCATCATCAAACTGCGACAGATCGCTGGTGGGACGAGTGCTGTGAAACTTGCTCATAATCATGCTCCTACTTTTGAGCGACATCGTTCACGCTTCTTGCTGCGTGCAATTCTGACAACGCTCTTTGTAATACCATCCGACAACGTCGTGCTTTTTTAGCCGAATTTTTTAAAAAGCTTTACCGCAAAGTGCGCGAGGTGTTCGCAAAGGACGCAAAGAAAACGCTTGGCGTGCTTTGCGTGGACTTTGCGATCTCTGCGTTTTGCTTTTTATTGGGGCTGCGGCTTCGTCGCGCTGTGAATCTCTTTGCCATCACCGCACCACGGCTTTGCCGTTCGTTTCGACTTGCCAACTCGCGAGCACTTCCGCGAGCTTGGTGTTGAGATGCTGCATCTCACTCACATGCGCCCAATAGATCGCATGCGTATCGCGCGCGCTTCGTCTTGCTTGCATTGCGCGTTCGCGCAAACTGCGCAGCTTGGTTTCGAGTTGCTCGAGTTCCGAGAGATACACCGCGCACGGATCCGCAGGATTCGAAAAGTTCGACATGATCAATGCTCCTTGAGTAGAGAGGTTATTCCAACACGCATGCGACGGAACGCAACGTTCACGCGGTTCGCTGCGCGCAACTTTGGCAAAGCTCTTCGCAGATCTCGCCTTCATCGCCGAAACCTTCAGCGCCACAAACTCGGCACGAAACCCATTCGCGCAACTCGCCGTGGTTGCTCACACCGATGCGCAACTTATCATCGGCCAGAAACACCAGGTTCGATTCTTGGTTGAAATAGAGCCGCACGCCATTACGCAAGAACGCGGCATGATGCTTCTGCAGCAGGTAAGCTTTGAGCAAATCCGTTGCTGCTTCGAGCGTCACATCGTCGAACTTGGAAAGATCGGTTGTCGAGGAAGAAAGCAGAGTTGATTTGAACATAAGATTCTCCGTGAAAGTGGTTCATGCAAACGCGCGTGCGACCGCGCTTTCGAGTTTCTCCGGCACCACGTGCGTGTAGATTTCGGTGACCGCAATCGTTGAATGTCCGAGCAGGGTTTGAATTTCGCGAATGTTTGCACCAGACTCGAGCATGCTCGTGGCGGCACTGTGCCGGAGTATGTGCACGGCGCCCGGTTTGTTGATGCCGGCCTTGAGAAGCGCCTTCGAAAAATAATCGGAAAGCGTATCGCGCACGAGATGAATCACATGCGCTTCCTCATGCGCCGACAAGCCCAATTCACTTTTGCGCGCAGAGAGCATCTCGCGCAACTTGGGGTGCATGGGCACGAGGCGTTCTTTCTTCTTGGCATAAAGCCGAATCGTGTTGCGCGTCCAATCAATATCTTTCCATTTCAACCCGCGTTCATCACCGAGAAACTTGCGCGCGATCTCGCTACGACGCGCACCCGTGTAGCGAATGAGCCAAAACGCGAGCAGTGCTTCGCCTTCAAGCTCGAGTGCCATGCGATGCACTTCTTGCGCGTTGAGAAATGACGGCAAGCGGCAACGATCCACTTTGGGTTTTTCAATCTTGGGGAGATAACTAGCGGGCATAAGATTCTTCTGCACGGCCAAGCGCAACACGGTGCGGATATTTTCCAAATCCTTGATCACGCCGCGCTTCACTTTCTCTTCATTCCATTTCCAGCCGCGTGCGCGATAGAGTTTCTCCATTGCCTCGAAACGTGCTTGCCGAAATTTATCGAAGTGCGTGGGCTTGAGCTCGGAAACCAAAGTATGCTTGCCAATCGCGGCCATGAAGAGTTTCATCGCATGGCGATTGCGCGCAATGGTTTCTTTGGTCACTTCATGCTGCCGTGAATTCAAAACCGTTTCAGTGAGATCGTGCAGCGTGAGAAACTCCGCGGCGCGCGGGTCTTCGCCGAAGCGCTTGAGTCCCGCTTTGTGCAGCGCGAGCTCAGCTTCGATGCGCTTGCGCTCGGCTTCAATCAAGGCCTTGGGCACGCCTTTAGGAAAATGCTTGACGCGCTTGTGGCCGTTGAGATAGTATTGCAATTGATAGCCGCCGCCAACTTGACGCAGATGTGCCATGGAATGATCCTTTGAGTGAAGTGTTCGTAACAAGGATCGACGCAACGTTGAGCAAATGGTGGGTGCGAAAAAGGAGGGGCGCAAGAAGGCCTTGCGCTTGGCGTGTGAAAAGCTTATCATAATTTGGATATCAGGGAAGCTTTTCACGAGCTTCTTCGCACCGGTCCGCTGCATGTTGACGCACGCAGCGGACCATTTTTATTTGCTGGCAAAGTATAGCCGATACCGTTGGTAAACGGAAATAAAAAACTCTCCGTCTGAAAAATTTTTCTTCGAACGCATGCCCATGATAACCAAGGGCATGAGCTTCCGCATAAAACTGCGAGCGTGCGCGTATTCAGGCGCTCGTCAAAAAGCCCCCCCTTTCCTCATAAAATAGAACGCTGATGACGCTGAGTAACGCAGATTAAAGCAACGGCGCGCGCTGTCTTCGCAGGCAAGGTTTGCTTCGGCTGCGCCTCACAGTCACTTCGTTTTCACAAGGCTGTTGCTATTTGTTATCCGCTGTTTCTGCGTGCATCCGCGTTCAAATATTTTTTCAATACTCGCGCACGATCTTCGCGAGCTCCTCATGCGGAATACGAATCGAGCCGCCAATGCGTTTGGCCTTGAGTTGACGATTGGTAATCATGCGGCGCAGCGTCTTCTCGCTCACGTCAAACAACTCCGCGACTTTGGCGAGGCGATAGTATTGTTGCCCGCACGGGCAAAGTGTGTCTGTGCTTTTGGGCAACGCGGGTGCAGTGCGTGTGGTCATGGTGGCTGTCATCCTAAAATGTGCCGGTGAAAAAACTTCACTCAGTTATTCGCTTCGAGCCTCGTGCTCAAAGCTGCTGTTGCGGTAGTGGTTCACTTTGAAGTACCGGCCACAGAAGTCCACAGAAACACACAGAAATTTTTCAGGCTCAAGAGAATCACCGCATTTTTCTGTGCTATTCTGTGTGTTTCTGTGGCCAATAGACATTGCAACTCTATTCAGCGGCAAAATGAGACATTATCGTTGTTGCTCATGTGTTGTATCGGTGCTCGCCGCCTTGGCTGTATCGCCCAACACGCGCTGCGCCTCCGCAATGATTTGATCGAGCTCCGCATCGGTCATCGCGCGAAACATGTCGAGCACGCTGCCTTCGGCGTTATCTACGAGCACGGGCTGAATGGGTTTGCCCAACATGTACGCGGCCAATTTCGCGAACGCATTGCTGCGCGCGAGCGGCGTGCTGCGTTTATCATCAACTAATTTTCCGGCGTCATCGATTTTCTTCCCGATGGCATCAAGCCAGATTTGTTGACACACCGCGCGGAACTTTTCCGGCGTGATGATCTCCGCGAAAATTTCCTGCCGCGACGGCTCCGGCGCTTTGCGCGGACGGCCGGGGCCGCCGTGATATTCGCCTTTCTTGAAACGTCCTTGCGTGTCGCGATCTGAATCCATGTGCGCACTCCGGTGCTTTGAAAAAGTCAAATCTTGCTTGGCGCATTAACACGCGCAAGAATTTCATCTTTAATATGCTCTGCAATCGCGCGCATGAGTAGTGGCGGCACACTGTTGCCAATGCGCGCCCAGCGTTCTTCGAATGTGCCTTCGAGTTGGAATTCATCGGGAAACGAGCCGAGACGTTTGAGTTCAGCAATGCTCACATATCTATCTTCATTCGGCATGATCAAACCCGCGCCAAATGTAGGCGAAACGCTCACGGTCTTGAGTATCGTGGGCGCAGGCGCGTGCCACTTGATGCGGAGTAAAGTAAATCCGCTCACTTTGCCAAACACCGCGAGCGAGGCGCGTTCTTTCTCTTTTGCATTCGCACCGGGCCGAAGCAATTGCATCTTCGCGAGATTTTTTCCCGTGAGCGGAACAATCTCCGAAGGCGTGCAATCGTGCAAAGCTTCTTTCACGGTGATGGGTGCAAAGCGACCGAGCGGATGAGTTGGTGCAATGCCGAAATCGTTGCGCACGCCGATGAAGATCATGCGCTCGCGCGCTTGCGGCACGCCGTAGTGTGAAGCATTGAGCAAACGCGCGGAAACTTGATAGCCACACGCTTT
This sequence comes from Candidatus Zhuqueibacterota bacterium, assembly GCA_013361015.1. Taxonomy (GTDB): domain Bacteria; phylum Zhuqueibacterota; class Zhuqueibacteria; order Zhuqueibacterales; family Zhuqueibacteraceae; genus JABWAN01. Next base: position 6,579 of record JABWAN010000160.1, read on the forward strand.
GAGTTCGCGCAGAATCTCGGCGAAGATGAGTTTCATTTTGCCCTTCACCATGCCCGAAACGTTTTCCATCACAAACACTTTCGGCTTGAGTCCTTGCAAGAGCCGCACGTATTCTTTGAACAACTGATTTCTGTTATCGGAGAATTGTCTTTTGCCGGAAGTGGAGAAGCCTTGGCAGTTATGCACTGCAAAGCCGTTGGCAACATAAGAATGATCGTTCTCCACTTCCAGGTTATACACGTTGCCGGAAGATTGATAACTCGGCTCAATCCGCTCAATTGGAAGCCACGTGCCGGAACGATAATCACGGGTTGTGTAGTCGCGCGCGCAAAACTTGAGTACCAGATCGCCTGCGCGTAGATCGCTGGCCGCAATCCACTCCGGCACCGCAGCAAGTTCGCTAGCTGCACTCATCCTGCGCTGCACGTAAAGGGGATGATGCGGCGTGCACCGGAGGCGCGTCTTTCCGACTTCCAATATAACCTCCAAGAGTTTGCCGACATAAGGGCGACAGTAAACTTGCGTGACACGCTGGAATACGCCCGCATGCGTGAGCACCAATTTGCCTGGCATCATGGTTTCAATGGGGCGTTCGCCGCCTTCGTTCGTGAGAATCATCGTCCCGCTTGGGAAGCACGGTGGACTACCATCGAAGACATCTAACTCGCCCACATCGATGCGCGCGGTGTTCAAACATTGTTCAACCGAAAGCTGCGCAATGTCGCCGTGATACACCGGCACGGGCGGGAAGTTTACTTTGAAAGTCCGCACCGCGTGCTCATCCCATTCCACTGCAAGTAGTTCACGAAAACCTGCCATGGAATAACCGAGCGATGATCCGCCGCAGCCGGCAAAGGTGGAAATGACGGTAGGAGATTGAGAAGATTTCGGGGCAAGGTGCGCTTGCCAGGCGTGATTTAAAACTTCGTTGTAGTTCATGGTGTTGTTCCAAATCATGAATGAAGTCAAAAGTATTTGATCAAAACAAAAGCTCAACCGCGAAGCACGCGAAGTTCGCAAAGAAGAGCGCGGCGTGATGCAAACAGCAAAACTTTTTGGCAATGGCTCTGCGATCAAGAGCAATTCAAACGAAACCTTTCTTTGCTTTGCTTCGCGTTCTTTGCGCCTTTGCGGTAAAAAGCTTTTTCACACAATCTTCTCCATGCGCGCTTGCGGAAACTGTTCGAGAAATTCTTTGAGCGGCGCTTCGATGGCTTCGACGTCATCTACCGGCAAGCGAATTTTGAACACGGCTTCGACTTGCACGCCTCCGGCAACGGTTTCGTCGAATGATTTCCCTGCGATGCCGTTATCGAAAATGCGCAGATAGTCTTTAATGTCATTCTCGTTCATGCTCACTGGATAGACGTTTTCAGCTTGGAACGACCGCAGCAAATTAGAATAGCCTTCGCGATCCCACAGTTGCGCCATTTGCCAAATATCAAAATTGTCACCCAGGGTGATATTATTCGAATCCAGGCCATATGCTTGCGCTAGCGCTTCGTTTGGCGCGTCGGTACCAAAGAGAATCGGGAGCACCCAATCATCCGTGGCCTTGTCTCGCGCCAAGCCGCGCGGCAATGAAAAATTCCCTTCACGTTCCATTTCGTATAGAGCTTCAACTCGACCATTGCCGGCTTTGATCGCGCCACGAGTGCCCCGAACATTGACAAGTTGATTGTCGAACTTCGGCAGTTCTTGAAACCCAAACTTCGCAATTGAGCTTCTCAAGTCGGATTGAGAATGGAGCTTGGGATTTTGTTGCCAAATAAGGTTGATGGCATCTTTCACACGAATCCAAATCACTCTGGGTGCATCATTGAATTCGAGGTTTTCGGGTTCTAACTTATTCTGTTCGACAAGCGGTATCACGGGCGAACTGCTCATTTGAGGTTGCATATTGCGATCGGATACCTGAAATGTGTTTTCTGCTCCAGTGTGGCCCATCTGTTGTTCTCCTGTTGGTTAGACTCTCCTCGGATCATAAGGCATATCCAAAATGCTGCGCCGTATAAACGCATGGGGCGAGGCGTTAATCGAAAAACCACACACCTCGACTTTTTTTTTAACCAGAAACGCCAGAGCCAACGCA
>JABWAN010000161.1 GCA_013361015.1 Candidatus Zhuqueibacterota bacterium
AACTCTAGCATGCCGTTGGGACGATCCTGGCGTGGCGGCACTTCGATCTCGACGGCTTCGGACTTATGAATTTCGCTCATCTCATCTAAAAGCTCGGCGATGGTCGGTCGCGGCTGGCGCACGCGAAGATTCATGAGACGATTGAAAAAGCCGAAGTCTAATACCACGCCGACGGGATTGTTTTGATCATAAACAAATTGCGGCTCTTGCAAAGACGCGCGCAAAATATCCGTAAAGCGGTCTTGTACATCTGTGATCGTCCAAGTTCTCATGGTACACCTCGCACTGTTGGTAATTCTTGTTTTCCACCCATGTTCCTGACAACACAAATATAGCAACCGCAATTCAAGTATTCATCTCGTTTTTGCGCCACTGTTGTGTTGTCATCCCCAAGCTTGCCCTCGCTATTTCTTCAACGCCTTCAAATACGCCACGATCTGCAACAGATTCGCTTCGCTGATTTGGCCTTGATACGTGGGCATGAGGGCTTGATAACCGGCAACGGTTTTCGCGTTGGGCTTGAGAATCGATTCGCGCAAGTACTCTTCGTTCGCAATCACGGTTTGGCCGCCCTGCAATGTCACTTCCGATCCGAACACGCCTTTGAGCGAAGGCCCGCGACTGCCGGGCTTTTCGCCGTGACACGTCACGCAACCGATTTGCTGAAACTGTTTCTCGCCGGCAACCGCGGGCGGATCGTTGCTCTCGCCGCCGCTGAGCCATTGCTGATAGTCCGCCGGGTCCATCACGACGACCTTGCCGATCATTTGCGAATGTTTGGTGCCGCAATACTCCGCGCAGAAAAGATGATACTCGCCGGGCTTGATCGCCTCGAACCACATCGTCGCATAACGTCCGGGCACCACGTCTTTCTTCGTGCGAAACGCGGGCACGTAAAAACTGTGAATCACATCCTCGGTCGCCATCGTGAGCTTGATCGGCTCGCCCGTCGGCACGTGCAGCTCGTTGATCTCGCGCTTGCCGTTGGGATGTTGAATGTGCCACATCCATTGCTTGCCCACAACGTGAATCTCGTAGGCCTCGCGCGGCGGGCTGTAGGTTTGAAAATAGAGTCGCGCGCCCCACACGAAGATGACGAGGCAAATGCCGAGCGGAATGATTGACCAAGCAAGCTCGAGCTGCAACAAGCCGGGAATTTGGCTCGGCACTTCATCTTCCGAGCGGCGGCGATAGCGCACCGCAAAAACGTAGATGAGAAAGAAGATCAGCAGCGCGAAAAAAATGCTGAGGCCGGTCAGCACATAATAGATCAAATCAACCTGTCCGGCGAGGCGCGAAGCTTGTTCGGGGAAGATACGAAACTCTTTGTTCATAAAGTCGGGTCGTGTGCGTTAGTCGATAGCATCAAATTCTTCATGAAGAGGGAAAGCAAAATGATTGCTGGCAAAACGATTATTGTCAGGCCGCAGCTTTTATCGGTTCCTCTATGATTCCGCGATTATCCAAGAATTCAACCGGCTCTGCCTCGCGACCGCGCTCCCACATCAGCGAGAAAAACCAAATGCCGCTTTCGCCGATACAAAAATCCGCGGGCGTGAAAGTCATCTTCGAATCAAGCGGCGGGTCGGCCTGCTCGGGATTGTATTCTGCGTACCGGCCAAAAGCTTCGCCCTGCCATGCTTTGCCGTCATTGTGTAATTGCGCGGCAAACTTCCGCACTTCGTCGAGTGATGGAATTACGACGGGCATTCTTTCTCTCCGCGCTTGTCATTCAGAAAGAATCTTTTTACTCGCTGGAGAGTCTGTCGAGTGCTTAAAAAGATTCCTACTGAATGACATTTTCAAGAGAGCACGTTCGCAAGTTCATTTTTGCTCCTTGCCCCTTGCTCCCTGCCCCTCGCTTCAACTCGTCGGCTTATCCGGCGCGGGCAGTTTGGCGAAGTAATCCGCGTAGATGCGGCGGCTGTAATCCTCCAACAAATTCTTCACGCGCTCCAAGCTCGGCGAAGAGAGCACGAACCCGACATGACTTTTCTTTTTCAAACGCCAGAAGATTTCGGCATCATTATACGCCGAAGTGTCGGGCTGCTCCTGCGAAGCGAGCGAGATGATGATGCCGCCGTAGTCGCTGCGATGCGCGGGCAAACGATATTCATCGTCATCGCCCGCGATTTCAACTTTTGCCCATTCCGCCCACAAATTGAGGCCGGTGGAGGCTTCAACGACCTCGACGATATTCGCGCCGCCCACGCGCGCCGCGGTTTCGAGAAAGTAGAAACGGCCATCCTCCTTGCCGCGAATGAACTCCGTGTGACTCACGCCGCGCAAGAGGCCGAGCGCTTCCACGAGTTTTTGATTGAGCGCTTTCAACTCGATTTCTTCGGCACAGCCGCGCGGCAACGTGTGGCTCGTGAAGAGGCCTCCTTCGTGCATGACGCTCATCGGCGGCTGGCCGTACTTGTGCGTCTCCGCGAAGACGATTTTATTATCCCACACGATGGAATCAACGTGATAAACTTCGCCGGGCACAAAGCGTTCGAGCAGATAAAAAGATTGTCGGTCGCCCAACATGTCCAACGATTGCCAAAGCTCTTCGGCGTTGTGAACTTTTTTCAAGCCGATGGAAGAGGCTTCCGAGCGCGGCTTGAGCACCCACGGGCCGGGCACGCTCGCCATAAAGCTGCGCAGCGCGTCGTAATTCAAAACGTGAATGAACTCGGGCACGAGAATACCGCGGTCTCTTGCGCGCACGCGCATCGCGAGTTTGTCGCGAAAATAGCGCGTGGTGGTTTCGCCCATACCGGGCACGCGCAAATGCTCGCGCAGCGTGGCCGCCATTTCCAAATCATAATCATCGAGCGGCACGATGCGATCAATCACGTGCGTGCGCGCCATATAACTCACGCCGAGCACCACATCGTTGCGATTATAAAGATCGGGAATATAAAACCTCTCGTCGATGCTCTCGCGCGGCCAATCCGCATGCTCCAAATCTTTCGTCGTGAGCAAATAAACCACGCAGCCCCGCCGCTTGCACTCGCGCATGAACTCGTGCCCCTTCTCGTAACTCGCGAGGCAGAGAATCGTTTTTGTAGGCATGCGAGGCTCTGTTTTAACGTGCAACCCAGAGCATTGCGAATTTTCGATGAATCACCGGGCAGGCAACTCTTTCTATAGAGCATGTCCTTCAGGAGAAATCCTTTTCAGTCAAATCACCGTGGTTATGCCTAAAAAGATTCCACCTGAATGACAGATTCATTGTCGCCGTTCCCTGCGCAGCATCACGAGCATGAACGTTCCCAACGCCAGCACGGTCGCGATGCCCGTCACGCGCAGCACATTGATCACCGCCACGCTATACTTACCCGTCGAGGGATCATAATGAAAGCAATACATCAACACTTGATCGACCACGTTGCCGATGCGATTCTCCGAAGCTTCGATCAACGCAAAACGCAAATCGCGCGTGGGATATTCGATGCCATAAAAGTAGCGCGCGAGTTTGCCTTGCGGCGTGGCCACGATGATGCCGCTCGCGTGCGCGTATTGCTTCGTGAACGGATCGAGTTTGTAGCGAAAGCCCACTGCCTCGGTCAATTGCCGAATCGCAACGCTATCGCCCGTGAGAAAATGCCATCCCTCGCTCGCGCCTGCGCGATTATACTTTTCCACATATCCTTTCTTCTTCGCCGCGGCCAGCGCCGGCGTTTCGCGCGGATCAAAACTCACCGTCACCACTTCGAATTGCTCGCCGACATTGAACGCAAGCGGGCGCAGACTCTCCGTCAAACCGTTGAGCACTTGCGTGCAGAGCATCGGGCATTCGTAATAAACCAACGCGAGCACGACCGGCTTCTCGCCGAAATATTTTTGCAAGGCCACGCTTTGCCCCGCTTCATCGCGGAAAACTAAGTCCAGCGGCAATTGCTCATTCAAGCGCTGATCGATTCCAACCTCGCGCAAAATTTCCGGCTGCACGCTCGCGCCGAGCTGCGCATGGGCCTGCGAAAGCGCAGAGAGCATAGTGCAGAGGGCAAGGGGCAAAAAGAGTCTCATGGTAATTTTTCTCCTCGCGCACTTTGCTCTCCGCCCTCGGCACTAGGCGCACGCGCCGGCAAACCGCGCTGCGCCACCAACTCCAGCGCGCGGTCAATCGGCAAACGCACCACGCCGGCCTCGCGCGAAACCCAGCCGTAGCTATTCAACACGGAATCCTCCGAGGCTTCATATTTCTCCCAATCCGCATTGGGTTGAATTTGCAAACGCGGCTCGGGCGGCAAAGCTTCGCGCTGCGCGGCCAAAGGCGACATCGCCGGCTCCGCGCTTTTTTTCTCCGCACGAAAATAATCGAGCAGCAAAACCATCAACACCAGCGCAATCGCGCAGATCACCGCGAGCGCAACGCCGAACTTCGCAACGCCGCCGACGTTGGCATCGCTCGTTTCATAACCGCGACCATTGTGCTGCGCCGCATCTATTTTGGTTGATTCATGCATGGCAAAATTTTCAAGTGTGACTTTTGTTTGAAGGTCATTCAGCAGAAATCTTTTTCAACACAAACCTCAGTGTTCGCCTCAAAGCTTTTTTATGTTGCGTCGCTGCTCCATCAACGTGTCATCTTTGCTTGTTTACCTGACCTTTATCTTCTCAAGCTTGCTGACTTCAAAGCGACGGCATCCCGCCGCCTAGCTAACATTTTCAAGCGACTGTCGTATCGTGCGCACCCATCAATTTTGATTTTCAAATTCATCTCGCTCCTCGTGTGTCACCCTTTCAGTACCTTCCCTAGCGCTCGAGGCAAACTTCTGAATCGACGTTGTTCCGAGCACGACGGAAGTTTCTTCCAGAATGACAACGCACGGGTGCGGTCAAAGCGAATGACAACGCGCGTGCGAAGTCTGAAAAAACTCAATGCCCATGCGCTTCAAATGCTTCCTGCAAGCGCGGATCGTGCAGCGGCATCAACGCGCGGCCTTGCAGGAGCCAAATGAACGCCGCGAGCCAAATGCCGCCGATTGCAATCGGCGCGACGAAGTCCATCCAATGCAAATGAAACTCGCCGTGATGAAAACTCGGTGCCACGACCCAATACAAATCAATCAAACGCGCCACCAGCATGGCCACCGCGACCTTCGTCAAATAAGCCGTATTGCGTTTGACGCGCCGCAAAAGCAGGAGCACGAACGGCAGCGCGAAATGAAACACGAGCACCAGCGTCGCAAACACACCGAAGCTCCCGCGCAACCGTTGAATGTACCACGGAATTTCTTCCGGTAAATTGCCCGACCAAATAATCAAAAATTGTGAGAACGAGACATAAGCCCAGAGCATTACAAACGCAAACATCAGCGTGCCGAGATCATGAAATTGCCGGCGCGAAATCACTTCGGAAATCGGTTGATACTTCGCGAGCAAGTTGAGCATGATAATTACGAACGCGAGCGTGGTAAGGCCCTGACTCACCACGAAGAGCACACCGAAGATGGTGGAGAACCAATGCGGATCGAGCGACATCGCCCAATCCACCGACGCGAACGTGGCCGTGAGCACAAACACCACGAGGCCAGGCCCGCTGATCGCTTCAAGGCGGCTCGTCAATTTGTGATCGCCGGTTTGATCTTGTTGCTGCGACCACCGGCTCAACAGAAACGCGAAGAGAATCCACAACGCGAAGTAGATGGCCGTGCGCACCCAAAAGAAATTCACATTGAGATAAACGCTTTTGTGCTGCAGAATTTTATCCGCGCTCACCGCCTCGGGGCGCGCCCACAGATAAAGCTCCTGCATGCCGAAATAGATCGGCACAAACAACACGAGCAACAGCGGCAGCGTGCGCGCGCCCGCTTCGAGCATGCGCTGAATCACAAAGCCCCAACCGCCGGACACGAGATGATGCAGCATGAGAAACGCGAGGCAGCCCGCGGCGATACCGAACCAAAAGAGAAAGCCGAAGAGATACGAGCGAAAAAATTGCTCGCCGCTTTGCATCGCGCCGAATGCGCACGCGGCAATGCCGACCGCTCCGGCAACGAGCGCCCAAAGCTGAATGCGTTTCAATTGCTGAATGCGTTTCAATTGTGGCTGTAGATCGTCAAGTTGCGTCATGAATAATACCTTGAAGGATGGCGAAGAGAAAAACAAAACGATTTCTGGCAAAACTATTTAGAAGCGATGACAGAAAAATGTTGGGAAGAAAGATAAGTAAAAAAGATTAGCCGTAAATATTTTTCTGCCCTCCATCTCTCTGTCTTCTTTTTTTATTGTCCTCCGGTCGCGTTACTTGTTTTCGAGCTTGCTACGCTGCTCTGACGGCAAGTCGGAAAGCGCAGCGTTTTGGCTCAATTGCAACACGCGAATGTAGGCCGCAATCGCCCAGCGATCTTTCGGCGAAATGCGGTCGGAGTAGCTGTACATCGTGCCGAAGCCGTTGGTCATCACGTCGAAATAGTGTCCCACCGGCATTTCACGCAAACGGTCGAGATGGAACGACGGCGGTTTGCGAAAGCCGCGCTGTACGATCATGCCGTTCCCGGACCCGACGCGATCATGACACGGCGCGCAGAAAATGTTGTAGCGTTCTTGGCCGCGCGCCAGCACTTCTTTGGTGGCGGGGAAGGGCAGCGTCGTCGCGAGTTCGCCGTTCACTTTGCCGGTGTAGAGATGCTCGTCAATGCGAAGCTGCCCGCGCGCAACCGTGCCTTCCACGAGCGGGCGCGAGGCGCGTTGATCCGCGAAGAAGCTGTTCTTCTCCAACGGCTCAAGCTTGGGCTGGTCGTGCATGTCTTGGCGGCAAGCGGTTGTTGCCAGCAAAACGATGATCGTGGATAGTAGATAGTTGATCGTAGATCGTGGATAGTGGATCGTAGATCGCAATGCGGCTTGTTCGTTTTGCACGAAAGCCGAGTCGTGATTTTTGAATTTAAAAAGAAGGATGTTGATGAATCGTCGCATGAGAGTTCGTCATTTTTTTGCTGCGTTCTTACAAAAAGAATCGGCTTCTTGCATCATGCGGTTGAGCATGGCACCGACGTGTTGCCAGGCATCGTCAAGCTCTCGATGTTTCTTTTGGTCGATATACTCGCAGTTTAAAGCATGATCCAACCACGCCTGTGTTTCCATCGCTTCGCCCAGCGCTTCATCGATCTTATTGATGAAAGCGGCTTGATAAATTCTGCGCGCCCAAGCTTCGGCAAGCATCGCGTTCACGGCTCGTGATGATCGCCGGATTTGATCCGTAAGCGAGTACCGTTCATCCTTCGGAAAACTCTTCGAAAGCTGGAATAACTTTTTTGATTCCGACAGCGCCAGTTTATAAATTTCCAACTCCCGAAAACTCTTTGCCAAAGCCATCTCGCCCGCCTTTGATTTTACGATCCACGACCCACTCTCCACGATCCACTACCCACCATCCACGATCAACTATCTACAAAGCCTCACGGCTCCACCTCATACACCCCCGACGTCCTCGTGCCCTCCAAAAATTTTTTGGTTTCATATAGATCGAAGCGCGGATCGGTGGCTTCGATGCAAAGGAAGAAGCGATCACGGCTGGCATGCGCGAAACGCTCGACGTTGAACACGGGATGATAAGGCTGCGGCAAGCCGTTGAGCGCGAACATGCCGAGCACTGCCGTGAACGCGGCAATGAGAATCGTCACCTCAAAAGTGATCGGAATGAAAGAAGGCCAACTGTTGAACGGCCGGCCGCCGACGTTGAGAGGGTAGTCGATCACGGCTGCGTAGTATTGAAATGCGCATCCCAACACTGCACCGACGACGCCGCCTATGAGCACGATTTTGGGCAAGCGGTTTTTGTGCTCGTGCAGCATCTCCGCCATGCCTTCAATGGGAAACGGCGAGTATGTATCCATCACGCGATAGCCGAGCACATGCGCCGCAGCCGTGGCGGCCATCAATTCTTGCGGGTTGTCGTATTCGGCCATTAAACCGTAGAGAGATGATTCTTCTTTTTTATTTTTCACCATAAAGACCTTCGTCTTTTTCAGCATAGCCATTTAAAAATGCGCCATGACCACGCACGTGGCGTGATTCACGTTCAAGATCAGCGCGCAGTCCTTCGCCAATGTAGGCGCGGATCAACGCGTGATAGTTTGAAAAAACCTGCTTTGATGCGATACGCTGCAAATCAGCAATCACGTCGTCCTGCCGCTTCAGGCTGATTGTAGTCTTTGGGCGGTCTTTGCGCAGACGCTTTTTCAGAGCACTCAGCTTCATGGTGTAGCTATCAAGCTTTCAACTTCGCTGATCAACACGGCAAGATTCGGCCGCGCAAAACTCATCTCCGGCGCGGGAATGCGATGGCGTTTGATATCCGGCGGCACATGCTTGTGATGCGGAAAGCTTGAAGCCGGCGCCGCATCGTTCGGATGCGGGAAATCATCATACCAAAATAGCTTCTCTTCGCCGCGATACACTTCGTAACCATAGGAAGTGATCAAGCCTGCGTCAAAGTCCAACTCCTCTCTCATGCGCAGCCGCAAGCCGTCGACAAAATAAACTTCGCCCTCGGCGATTCCGGTATATGGACTATCCGACCAAACGATCACATTCGAACGCGCAATCGTGGCGCGATCAAACAATTCGGCCACGAAACTGCTGTACGCATTCAGCGATTTTAAAGGACTCTCACCCATGCCATTACGTCATCAATAAGCCGGTTGGAAGCGTAAGCTTTCCG